>NZ_JFJW01000009.1:3955-67320 GCF_000611125.1 Cupriavidus sp. SK-4 | reverse complement strand
ATCCGGGCGGTGTTCATATAAGGATGTCAACACGCGTACCATGGACCTCTTCGCCCGCTTTGAAGCGGACTGCCTGCCACGCATCGCCGATACCATCGGCAAGCTGCACTGGCGCGTGTAATGCCATGTCCTGCCCGCCGATGCGCCCGGACTGCCCGCGCGGCTGCGCCTGACGGGCGACGGGCCGCCGGAGTTGCGGCGGCATCCGTTTGCGCTGGATATCCGTCTGTAGTTTGAAGGGTCAAGATCCACGCTCGCCAGCGCCGTTCTCAGTCGGCCCGCCGAATCGCAGTCGAAATGGCACATGATGAAGACGGGAGACGCGCGCTGCGCACCTTGATGGCTCGAACCCGCACCCCTGGCGTGGGTTCGACAGGGCGAGGCAGACGGCCTCCAGAAGGGCGACCTGTACACCGCACGCCTGACGCTCTACATCGGCGATGCGCGTACGCATCAAAGCAGTGCGTTATTCGCCCAGGCGGAGCTCGGCGTGACGCAGTGTCCCGAGGTATGCCATGTGTACCCCCGTCAGTTTTGACGGTTGCTCCAAGGTCGAATGAGGCGATCTAATCCGGACACAGCAGAGTGCTCGGAGGAAAGTGTGCGTATTATCTCGGGGGAATCGACCCACCTGCAGCCGGCCATGATGTCGCGCCTTGCGCGCTATCGGCATGAAGTCTTCGTGCAGCGCCTGGGCTGGAAGCTGCCTTGTCCCGATGGGATCGAACTCGATCAGTTCGATCGTGAAGATACCGTGTATGTGGTGGCACTGGACAAGCATAGTGGTGCGATCCGTGGCATGGCGCGCCTGTTGTCCACTACCGGCCCATACCTGCTTCGCGACATCTTTCCGGCGCTACTGCACGGCTCGCCCGCTCCGGCGTCTCCCAACATCTGGGAGATCTCGCGCTTCGCGGTGGTGGACCTCAAAGCGCCGGCGTTGCCGGGCAATGCGCAGTTCTCTTCCCGTTCGGCCACGGCCCTGCTGCGCGCGACCATTATGTGCGCAGCGGAACTCGGTGCAAGCGAACTTGTGTCAGTCTCTCCCGTCGGCATCGAGCGGCTCCTTCAGCGCGCCGGATTGCGCTTCAAGACAGCATCGCCGGTCGCCATCGACGGGCGACAACTCTTTGCGTGTCGCATCGATACCGGGCAATACCAGAGCGCGATGGGCGACGTAGGTCAGCGGTCCCTGTGCCCGGCCGACGCCGACTCATCGGACAGTCAGGAGGACCCGCTGAACTCCCATCACATCGGAGAGATGACGCGATGAGCGAAATACTGCTGCTCGCGCTCGTCAAGCTGTTGGTGAACGGTGCGGCGAAGGGACCCACCGCGCCTGAAATGCCAGCGCGAAATCCCTCGCATCTGGAGTGTCAGCAGCCCAACCGCGAACGCACCCAATGTCACGTTGCACCCAACGCCACGCCGTTTATCTCCGGAGACTGGCATGCCGGGGGACGGAAGTCGACCAATTAGCGGCGGCCCGGGAACTACCGCTGCGCCCCCCTTGAGTCGAGGCGAGCGCAGGCATGTTATGTCGGGCCGCGCATCGTGCCCGCTCATTTGCTGTCGCCGAAGGATTGGATCGCTGTGCCATGCGCCGGATCCCGCCCGGCGTTACTGCGCGGCGGTGCATCTCTCAATCGCCAATCATTTCGAGGAGATCTCGCTGTGAACAACATCGTGCTGCTGGCGCTTGCGACGCTGGCCGTGGACTGCGGGTTCATTTATGTCATCGAACAGCAATCCGAGCCCGCCAAATCACCGCGGCAGGAGGTTACACTACGGCCGTGCTCCGAGATGCCAGCCAGTGATGCCAGGGGGCTTTGCTATCCCGTGCATAAACCCAAACCCAAGGGGCAGTCCAAGACTGGCAAGGAAGAGAAGCGGTAGCACGCACCGCAGGCGTCGTCACTGTACCAGGCGGCATCGCTGTTGGCGCCTGGGTGCGAAGGACCGGTCGCCGGCTACCGGGTCAGGACGTTTGCATCATTGCGCAGGGGCGCCATGCCGATGCCAGCCGCTCCGGTGGCTTCTGAATGCGCTGTCAGCAGTTCAGGCGGCACCCCACCCACTGGCACCGCATGCGCATGGCCGATACGCGGGCGCCAATGCAAGCGGCGTTGGACATGTCTCGACTTCCGGGCGCCACAGCGATAAGCAAGTAGAAGACCCAGATCCTGCGGCTCGCCGACGCTCGCGTGTGGGTGAGAGACTCGCGGTCGGCGGCGGCTGAAATGCCATCGCGGGGCTCCTTGTCAGCCTCGACTGTATATCGGTGACTCAGGCGCGGCGGATCAAGCCGTTCGCGTCAGGTCATCCTATCGTGTCGACCTCCTGCGGGAAGGTGAAGATGCAGCGATCTCCGGTCGGTCGGGCGATGACATAGACAATGCGCTTCTCGTCGTCGAACATGGCATGCGGCTCGTACTCCGACGGTCGTATGCAATACACATTGCGACGGCCGTAGGCAGCGCCGCTTACCAGCGCCTTGACCGCGGAGTGAAAGTCATCGCCTACCTTTTTGGGCGGCGCCCGAAAATTCACGATACCGTTGAACGTCCGAGGCTCCCAGACGAGCTTGTTCCCACGCCATATTGATGGATCGCAACGGCTGGATTGCCCTCGATGGCTATTAAGGAAGAAAACACCCGGGCACATTACGCGGTCTCAACGCAGTAGGAAACCTCTCAGTTTGGATAGCTCCACATTACGCCGAAATGCGCATGAATGGCCGGCCAAATTCGGATAGCGTCGCGAGCAACGGTATCCGAGATCCAAAGATAATTTATTTAAATATATGCACTGGCCATCATAACTATTTGACTTATATGCATACGCATATGAATAAAATTCAAATTGTATTGATAAAATTAATCGCCCATAATGAACAGTTGTTTTCTGTGACGGCCCGATGTACGCCGTGATGTGGTGTGGGGAATGCAGTGTTGAAAGGGATACGAGAGACGTTGGGTGTGGCATGAGGTGGGTGATCGCGCAAAGCGGGGTGAGGCCATGAAGCACTGGCTACTTGATTTGCTGACTTCCATCGATGGTGTGCATAGCGAGCAGGCGATCTTCGAAGCCATACTGCGCGTGGCGGTGAAGCTCGAGTTCGAGTATTGCGCGTACGGGCTGCGCACACCCTGGCCAGTGTCGAGACCCGAGACACTGATGCGGAATAACTATCCCGCCATCTGGCAGGAGCGTTACGCGCGCAACCGCTATCTGGAGATCGATCCCACGATCGCGCGCGGCGAGCAATCCGACACCCCCTTCGTATGGACGCCGAGAATGTTTGCGCGGGTGCCCGCCTTCTGGGAAGAAGCGCAGGGCGCTGGCCTGCGTGTGGGGTGGGCCCAATCCTGCTTTAGCGGCGCCTCGCAGGGCGGCATGTTCACCGTGGCGCGGTCGGCGACGCCGTTAGCGGACGAGGAGCGTGCGTACAAGGAAGCGGAGTTGCGCGGGCTGACGGCCATTGCCCATCTGCGCCTATCGGAAGTGATGCTGCCCGACCACTTCGCCCAGCGGGCCGGGGCTCTGACGAGCCGGGAGATCGAGGTGCTCAAGTGGACGGCCGATGGGAAGACCACGCTCGAGATTGCCGATCTGCTCTCATTGTCGGAATGCACCGTGCGCTTCCACATCCGCAACATTATCACCAAGCTCAACGTGCCCAACAAGACCGCGGCGGCTGTCTATGCGGCCATGAGCGGCATGCTCAGCTGACTCGTAGCACGACAGGGTGCGTGGAAGACCTGTCAATTCTGCCGGTCGTCGCGCACCACCGGTGCAGCATCCCATGCAATCTGATGTAGCGCCCAACTCGCCCGATGCTGACACGCGACGCAGGTGCGGTGAGAAATATCGTCCCGGAACTTACCAGCATACCTCTCAGTTCTGAAGGTTGTCGAAGGGCCGGGCGAGGCTTCCAATTCAGGCATCCCCCGCCCGTTAGCCTAGTTGGCCCATCAGAAGCATCATGAAGCTGAAGGTTTGTGTTGGCATCATCGCTGCATGGATTGCGCTGTGCGTCGCCATCGGCGGCTTGTTCGCCCTCGTTGCGAAGTTGCTTGAGCAGTCTTGAGCCCTCGACAGGCGCGGATCCCCTTGCGCGAGAGGCTATCGCACACGCGGGCGGCGGTTGCGCCTGGCGCTCGGGATCCTGGCGGCGTGGTTTGCGCCCACCTCGCGCTGGAAGGCTGTCCGATGGATGCGTCATCGACGGGCGCAGCGGCCCTTCACGTTTCCGGCCACGGTGGGGAAGCCGGTTGCTCACCAGCGAGTTCACCTACATACCTGTCAGTTTGGATGGTTGCCGAAGAGTACGATGAGGCGATCTAATCGCGGCATGTCACAGCAATGAAAGGCCCGCGTATCTCGAAGGGACGGCAGCCGGCGATGACGGCTGAGGTTGCATGGAGTCGGCGCCCGGGCTTCCATCGTCCATCGAACCGCCTCTGCGGATGTAGTGTCCCCATGAAGATCATGTCGCTTCGCTATCGCTCCCGGGTCATCGGCGCCGCTGTTTGCGCCACGATACTGACCATCGCGCTGTGCCAGCTCGCCTGTACGAAGCCCTCTCCATATACCACGGCGCCAGTCGAACGCAAGGATCTCGAACTGGCGGTGTTGGCGGTGGGCTCGCTCCAGCCATCCCAGCAGGTCAAGGTGGGCGCCCAGGTGGATGGACAGATCAAGGCGTTGAAGGTCGAGCTTGGCGACAAGGTAATTAAGGGACAGCTGCTCGCGGAGATCGATTCGGTACCGGCACACAACGAACTGCGCCAGAAGATCGCCAATGAAAAGGAACTGGTCGCGCAAAGACAGGAGACTGTCGCGACGCTGGCAAAAGCCGAGCCGGCGTTGAATCGTCAGCGCAATTTGCTAGCTATCGACGCCTCCTCGCGGCAAGACTTCGAGGCGGCGAGAGCCCTGGTCGACGAGCAGCGGGCACGGCTCACCGCGCTTGATGCGAGGATCGAAGGCGCTCATGCCGAGGTGGAGATTGCGCGCGCGAACCTGGGCTACACGCAGATT
Source organism: Cupriavidus sp. SK-4 (assembly GCF_000611125.1). NCBI lineage: Bacteria > Pseudomonadati > Pseudomonadota > Betaproteobacteria > Burkholderiales > Burkholderiaceae > Cupriavidus > Cupriavidus sp. SK-4. The sequence continues at coordinate 62,277 of NZ_JFJW01000009.1, read as the reverse complement.
GTCGCGCCAAGGAATGGCGAAGTGGTAGCCATCGTCACCCAGGAGGGGCAGACCGTCATTGCCAGCCAACAGGCGCCGGAGATCCTCAGACTGGCCGATATGGACTCGATGACCGTCAGAGCGCAAGTCTCCGAGGCGGATGTGGTCCGCCTGCGCCCGGGACAAACTGCCTACTTCACAATCCTGGGCGACCCGGACAAACGCTATTACGGAAAGATCCGGGCCATCGAGCCGGTGCCTCAGGGCTTCCTGGATCCGCCCGGCTCCACCCCGGGCACGAACAGTGGACAATCGTCCAAGCCAGGCGCCGCAGTCTTCTACAACGCGCTATTCGAGGTACCGAATGCCGACCGGCGCCTGCGCATCTCCATGACCGCGCAGGTGAGCGTGCTGATCGCGACCGTGCGTCAGGCACTTAGCATCCCGGTGGCCGCGCTGGGCGAACAGATCGCCGATGGTCGCCATCTGGTGCGCGTGATCGGTCGCGACGAGCGCGTCGTCGAGCGCGCGGTCTACGTTGGCCTGAACAACAATGTGAACGTGGAGGTGCGCAAGGGTCTGGCGCAGGGCGAACGCGTTGTGACGGGCATGGCCGAACCCACCACCACGACGAGCTGAAGGTGAATGCCCCCCTGCTACAGTTGACGAACGTGACGCGCCGGTTTCCTTCCTGGGACCGCGACGTGGTCGTGCTCAAGGACATCAACCTGTCGATCGATGCCGGCGAATTCGTGGCCATTGTGGGTACATCGGGCTCCGGCAAGTCGACGTTGATGAATATCCTGGGCTGCCTGGACCAACCGAGTTCGGGCAGCTACCGTATCAATGGGCGGGAAATCGGTGACCTCGGTCACGACGAGCTTGCCTATCTGCGGCGACAGCGCTTCGGCTTCATTTTCCAGCGCTACCAACTGCTGACGTACCTCGATGCATCGGCCAACGTCCAGATGCCCGCGGTCTACACCGGCGCCGGGCAACGCGCAAGGCAGGCGCGTGCCCTCGAACTCCTCGGGCAACTGGGGCTCGGAGAGCGTGCCAATCACAGGCCAGGCCAATTGTCGGGCGGCCAGCAACAGCGTGTCAGCATTGCACGGGCGTTGATGAATGGGGCAGACGTCATCCTTGCGGACGAGCCAACGGGTGCGCTCGACTCCTCGAGTGGCCAGCAAGTGATGGACACCCTTCGGGATCTGAATGCCCGCGGCCGCACCGTGATCGTCATCACGCATGATCCCGGCGTCGCCGCGCATGCAAGCCGTGTCATCGAACTGCGTGACGGCGAGTTGGTCGCGGACTCGCGACAGTACGCCATCCCTCGGGATGGAATCTCTCCTGACAACGCGAGCGCGACGGCGTCACCCGGCCGGGCAGCCCGGCCCGCCGCGTGCACTGAACCGTTGCTCGGGGATAACGATACGCCGCGTAGCTTTATCGAGGCGCTGCGCATGGCGTCACAATCGATGGTGGCTCGGCGGTTGAGGACGATACTCACAACGCTTGGCATCACGATCGGAATCGCATCCGTCGTAGCGATCGCATGGATCGGAGAAGCCGCCAAGCGGCAAGCGCTCGAATCATTTGGCAGTATCGGGACGAATGTCATTCACGTCTATTCAGGTCGGGACTGGGGCGATCCCCGGGCGTCGGAGATCCAGACGCTTGTACCGGCCGACGCGGCCGCCCTGGCAGAGCAGGCATTCGTCGACGATGCGACGCCTGAAACTCCGCAGGGCGCCACCGTACGTTACCGGGGCGTCGACGCCTTGGCGGATGTCATAGGGGTGAGTGCGAACTACGCCCGGATGTACGGGGCAAGGCTTGTCGAGGGGGCATGGTTCGGACAAGCCGCCGTGCAGCGCCGCGCGCAGGTCGTGGTCATCGACGAAGTGGCGCGCCGCAAGCTGTTCCCGGCTGCCGGGAGCGCGCTGGGAAAGATCATCCTGATCGACAACGTGCCATGCGTGGTGGTCGGCGTTGCCGTCGTGAACGCGGGCATGCTCCTGAACCCTCGGCAATTGAACGTGTGGTTACCCTATACCACCGCCAGTGACCGGCTCTTTGGCCGTCAGCACGTGGAACGGATCATCGTACGCGGTCACGAACGCATTCCTGCGAAGGTGGTCGAGGAGGGGGTCGAGAAGATCCTCACGCTGCGCCACCGTACGAAGGATTTCATGACAATCAACCTTGACGAAGTCGCCAAGAGGAGGCAGAAGGCCCAAGGCGTGCTGACGCGCATGTTGCTGACCGTCTCCGTGATCTCGCTGATTGTCGGCGGGATAGGCGTGATGAACATCATGCTCGTTTCCGTCGCGGAGCGCACCCAAGAAATCGGCATCAGGATGGCCGTCGGTGCAAGACAGCGGGACATCCTGATGCAGTTCCTCTGCGAGGCGGTGATGGTGTGCCTGCTGGGTGCCGCGCTCGGAATCGGACTTGCGCTGCTGGTGGGCCTGATCCTCCCGTGGCTCGGGCAGCAGACGAGGATGGCATTTACCCTCGGGCCTGTCGTGGTGGCAACGCTATGCTCGACGCTGGTTGGCATCGTGTTCGGCTATTTCCCTGCCCGGAACGCCGCCCGCCTGAACCCGGTCGACGCGCTTGCCCGCGAGTGAGACGACGCCATGCCGACATACACATCAAGGCGGCGACGCGGATCGTGCTGGGTGGGCGCCGCGTGCCTCGCCGCATCGTTGGCAGGCTGCTTGCCGGCCAGCCAATATCTCACTCCTGCCGTGGAAATCCCAACGCAATGGAACCAGTACGGAGACGGTGGCGACGCACAGACGCGCACCCGTGAGCTGGGGGCTGGCGCACCGTCCGAAACGGTGCCGTACGATTGGTGGCGAGCTTTCGGAGATGCCAATCTGGATCAATTGGTGGAGGACGTGCTGGTTGTCAACAGCCAGCTGGCGGCTGCGGCGATCCGTATTCATCAGGCCCGGTTGCAGGCCGGCATTGCGGCGAGCAATGCATATCCAAGAATCTCCTCCGGGCTAGGGCTCAACGCCGGTCGCGAAACCGGTTCGCTCCGGGTTCAGGGCGATTATTCCGTTTCGCTCAGCTACGAGCTGGATCTCTGGGGCAAGCTGGCGGCCGAGCGCGACGCCGAGCGCTGGGCCGCAAGGGCCGCAGAGGCAGAACGTGAAGCGATCAGAATGACCCTCATCGGGGACACGGCGAAGCACTACTGGCAGATCGGCTATCTGAATCATGAGCTCGTCCGCAACGAGGCGGATATTGCCAATGCACAGAGGACGCTCGCCATCGTGCGGGGCCGGCATGAGGCCGGCGCCGCGCATGGCCTGGACGTCGTACGCGCCGAGCAAGGTGTGGCGACGCTGGATGCGCTGAGGCTGAACCTGCTGGCGCAGCGCACGCGGCATCGGAATGACCTCGCGATCCTGCTGGACCGCCCGCCACAGGGCTGGCTGCACGAACCTGGGCATCTGCCCGAAGGGTACTTGCCAGGCGTACCCGATTCCCTGCCTGCGGATCTGTTAAGCCGTCGCCCCGACCTGCGCAAGGCCGAATTCGAGTTGCGCCAGTTGCTTGCGAAAATCAACCAGGCCCGTGCGGAGCTGTATCCCACTTTTTCGCTCACCGGTAAGGCTGGGCGCTCCAGCGCCAGCCTCGTGGGTCTGCTGTCAAACCCGATTGACGGGATTGGACTAGGCGTTGTGCTGCCGTTGCTCGACTGGGGGATGCGGCAGCGAGGGGTGGAGGTGTCGCGCGACGAATACGAAGCCAACGTCGCCGAGTTCAGGAAAACGTGGTACACGGCGCTCGCCGAGGTTGATTCCGCCTTGTCGGGGCGCTGGCAGCTCGAGCAGCAGAAGTCCCTGCATGCCCTATCGTTGGAGCGGGCCCAGCGCGCAGAAGGCCTGGCTCGCGCTCGCTTTGTGGCAGGGCTGTCCGACGTGCAACCCTGGCTTGACGAGCAAAAACAGGTGCGCCAACTGCAGGGCGCTTGCGCGAAGAATCGCCTGGACCGATTGAACAATATGGTCACGCTGTACAAGGCGCTAGGCGGTGGTGCGTAGGTTGGCACTGCTGAGTAAGCCCAAAATACGATCCTCATGCCGAAGGGGATCCCTTCTATGTCAATTTGGGTCGAAGATCCCTACGTTTCGGTAAAGTTTCAATATCGTGTCGCCTTCATCTTTCTATTGCTGTTATTTTGTGATTGGCGTGCAGTCGCTGAAGAGTTGGTGGTGCGCACTCTTACTGCGCACCACCCATAGTACGTGCCTGAGTCCTGTGGTCAGCTGTTCCTGGAGCACGCACGGCGCATCCTCGCTGCTGTAGAGCAGGCGCGAGACAGGGTACAGGCAGTCGCTAATGGGCTTCACGGCCAATTGCGCATCGTCTTGTCGGACTGTAGCGCTCGATCACGCCTACCCGCGTTGCTCGCGTTGTGCGGCAGGAAGAACTGGAGGTTGAGGTGCGACTGTTCGAAGCGCCGTTGTCTCAGCTGATCAGGGGACTGCACGATGGTCAATACGACGTCGGACTCTCTCTATCCAACGAAGTTGACGATGGCACCTCCTGCACATCCCCTTTGGAGCGAGCCCATGGTGGTAGCGGTGCCGCCGCGCCATCCGTTGCTTGCCTATAGATATATCCTGCCGGAGGAGCTACTGCGCTATCCGTTGGTGCTCTTCGATTCCCAAGCATGCGAGGGGCATGCTCGTCTGGTCAACCTTAACCATAACTTCCGAGGAGATATCCGTGAAACGTTGGACCCCGTTTGCTCTGACGCTGTTGTTCGGGCACCGTCTTGGCGCAGGCCCAGCCCGCTGTGCCGGCTGATGACATGAATGCGTTTGCTGCCGTGCAAACCGCCTACTCGTGCGAGGAGGCCGACAAGATCAAGTTCAGCAAGGACGCCTACCTCGCCTTGGACCCGACCGAGCGCGTGTTCTTGGACGCCACGTGGCAGAGCTGCCAGACGCCCAAGGAACAAGATGGTAAAGGATGTGGTCACCAACATCCCGCTGGTGTCGAAGGCGGATAAGGACAACATCAAGAAGGTCATCGACAAGGCTACTGGCGTGCCCTCGGTCAAGATCGACAAGAAGAACGTCGAAGTGCAGGCCGGCGGCGTGAAGGTCAGCGTCAAGAAGCCGAAAGTCACCATCAAGAAGCCCAAGATCACGCTGTGAGGGTCTAGCCGCCTTGGCCGCGCCAAAGGTGTTGATCCGCTGCTAGACGATGCATGATCGTCTGCAGAAGGAACAAAGTTCAGCTGTGGTGGCTGGCAGGCGGCCGGATGCTCGTTGCCTGTAGTCTAATGGGCCGGCGGCGGGCAGTCCAAATCTTCCAAAGCATGGGCGGGAAGCCGGCTAGGAGTGCCAATCCTTAATTTCATGATGATGAAATTATGAAGTTAGAGAACGGTGCAATGGATGGGGAGATCACCGCCTACGCGTTTGCCTCATTGCGACCCGTTGCGGCCATATAAACGCCGGCGCTTCAGTGACCACAATCCTCTTCATATGCGACGCTCGGAAAAACTGATAACGAGCACCTAACTCGCACGCCCCTGTTTGCAAGCTAACGGAACGAGACTTTCCGGCATGCAGTGGAACTGCCCCAGGAGCCCAAAGCACTAATTCTCCTTGCCAGCCGTTGGCGCAAGAACTCGATAAAGCGCAGAGTTTTCGCAGGTAGCAAGCGGGCTTCGGTCAGCGCATAGACCGGGGGCGAACTTGTCTGCCACTCGGGCAGAATTCTTCGCAGGCGACCCGCCGCCAAATCTTCCGCAGCCATCTCGACCGGCAGAAGTGCCACACCCAGGTCCAGCGTCGCCAACCTCCGGAACATGCCGACGCTGTTGACCTGGAACCACCCGCCGACCTCAACCTCAACGGTTTCCTCACCTCGCTGGAGCATCCACTTTCCTGCTTTGGGGAAGCCGAGGCACTCGTGCCGTGTCAGGTCGGTGGGATGGGCCGGCTCGTCGGAAAGTTCGAGATGTAGCGGTGAGGCCGGCGGCGCCTCGAAAGCTACGTATCTGGACGACCTCGACAAACAAGGCCATGTCGTTCAACAGTTCCACAGAGATTGCGCCATTTATGGATCAATGATTGCCAATCTACCGCCTTTATCTCCCTCGTGAATCAATCCACGATACGTGCATCGCCACCGCGTGTTGGGGCGGACGGTGGGCAAGCCGGTCTAGCGGCCTCCACGCTTCCGCACCTCGTTACCTTCAAGGACTTCAACATGAACAAGCTTCTCACCCCCGTTCGCATTGGTCGCTACGTTGCGCCGAACCGCCTCGTCATGGCCCCGATGACCCGGTCCCGCGCGGGCAACGACGGTGTTCCCAGCGACATGACCGTTACCTATTACGCTCAGCGTGCCAGCGCAGGCCTCATCATCTCGGAAGGCGTATTTCCGTCCGCCATGGGTAAGGGCTACGTGCATACCCCCGGCATCGAGACCGAGGCCCAGGTTGCCGCATGGAAGAAGGTGACTGAGGCCGTGCACGCACGTGGCGGTCGCATATTCATGCAGTTGATGCATTGCGGCCGTGTCTCGCATCCTTCTTTGCTGGATGGCGCGACGCCCGTGGCCCCTTCTGCCATCAAGCCCGAGGGGCAGGCATGGACGCCCGGTGGCCAAGTCGACTTCGTCACGCCCCGCGCACTGGGCCTCGGCGAGATCGCCGGCATCATCGATGAGTATCGCCAGGCCACCCGCCGGGCGATCGACGCCGGATTCGACGGTGTGGAACTGCACGGCGCGTCCGGCTACCTGCCCGAACAATTCCTATCGACGGGCAGCAACCAGCGCCAGGATCAATACGGTGGTTCCGTTGAAGGCCGCGCCCGCTTCATGCTCGACGTGCTGGCTGCCATGGTCGCCGAGGCGGGGGCGGACCGCGTGGGCATCAAGATCTCTCCAGAGATGAACTACAACAGCATCACGGATGCCGCGCCGCAAGAAACTTACACGTATCTCGTCGACAAGCTTCGCGGAATGGGCCTGGCCTATCTGCATGTCGCCCTGTTCGGAACGAAAGTCGACTATCACGCGTTGCTGCGCCCGCTTTTCGACGGCGCATACCTGATCGGAAGCGGCTTGACGCAGGACAGCGCCGAAGCCGTACTCGACGGAGGCAAGGCCGACGCCACCGTATTCGGCGGTGCGTTCCTTGCCAACCCCGACCTGCCGGAACGCTTCCGTCAAGGTGCCGCCCTCAACGCGCCGGACCGCGACACGTTTTTTGCCCCGCCCACCGCCAAGGGATACATCGACTATCCGGCGCTGGCTGCTGAAGCCGCCTAAGGAGTCAACCATGACCACCACCGCCCGCATGCAACGCGCTAACCGGGGAAGCCATTTCCGGGCATACCGCCTGCATGGCGCAGATCCGGCGTTACTTGATCCGTTCATGGGAATCGACCATGCCTGGATGAGCGCTCCAACGTTTCCGCCGCATCCACACGCCGGCTTTTCCGCGGTCACCTATCTGTTCCTCGATTCGGAGACAGGCATTGCCAATCGCGATTCGTTGGGCAACAGCGTGCTGATCGAGCCCGGCGGCCTGCATTGGACCGCCGCCGGGCGTGGTGTGATCCATGAGGAGAACCCTGCCGTGTTGGGAAGCACGACCCACCTTCTGCAGATCTTCGTCAATCTCCCTCGGGAACGTCAGGAAGCCGCGCCGTTTGCGCTGACCCTGGCACCGCAGGACGTGCCGGTGGTGCAGCGGCCCGGCGTGCGCATCCGGGTTCCCCTTGGCAGCTTCGGCGACGCGCGCTCCCCGCTGGTACCGCCGACCGATGTCACCTTGCTCGATATCTCGCTAGACGCAGGCGCAGCGCTGGACCTGCCTTTGCCGGCGGGACACCAAGCCTTCGTCATGCCGATATTCGGCAGTGCGGAACTCGATGGAGAGACCTTCGGCCTGGATAACCTCGGTGTTCCGATCCGTCCTGCCACGACCGATGCGACGACATTCAAGCTCATCGGAGAGCCCGGCGGAGCCAAGGTCGCGGTGTTCATTGGTCGCCCTTTGCATCAGCCCGTTCTTTCGAATGGCCCTATGGCTTTCGCGAGCCAGGAGAGTCTGTCCGCAGCAACCGCCGCTTATCACCGCGGCGATCTGGGAAGCCTGTAAGAGCTGCCCACACACCGGGGGCCTATGCCCCATTCATCACCAAGGAGATTCATCATGAAGGTTGAACGATTCACCGCAGAAAATAGCGCATTGCTGCTTATTGACCATCAGGTTGGCACGATGCAGCTGATCAAGAACATCGACCAGCAACTTGCAGCCAAGCAGTCGATCGCGCTGGCCAAGATGGCCAAGATCCTGAATCTGCCGGTTGTGATCACGTCGAGCCAGGAGGACCGGGCGCAAGGCCCGATTCTTCCAGAGATCGCCCAGATCCTGCCTCAGGCACACGCGGCCCGGATCAAGCGTCCCGGCGTGGTGAATGCATGGGCCTATCCCGACTTCCGCAATGCGGTGCTCGCCACCGGGCGCAAGAACCTGATCATGGCGGGCGTGACCACCGACGTCTGCCTTATCTTCCCTGCAATTGATGCTGCAGTCGAGGGCTTTGCTGTTCAGGCCGTGATGGACGCCTCGGGATCGCCGAGCGATCTCTCCGAAGAATTTTCGCGTCAACGGATGCACGACGCCGGCGTGGTGCTCACCGCGACTAACACGCTCATGGCGGAGATCGCGCAGGATTGGTCAACGCCTGCCGGCCAACAGTTGATCGGCTTGTTGTTCAGCGATGTGTTCCCGGCCCTCGGCGCCAGCATCTCCTGAAGCCGAAGCCAGAAGCTGTCGACCGAAGTGAGTCTCGTTCGGTCGATAGAACGGGCCTTGTTGGCCATGCGGTACTGGTTTGATCTGCCAAAGAATCATCCTTCTTCACATGCTCCTTGCGACTGAACATACTCGGCCGCAAGCGAAATTTCATGAGTGATCCCTCCCCATGAACGCCCCCCACTCGCAAATCGTTATCGTCGGCGGCTCACTTGCCGGCCTGACGCTTGCATTGGCGTGCGCATCAAGAGGTGTGCCGGTTCATGTTGTCGAGCGCTCGGCCCGCCGCGTACAAGGTGGCGACAGTCTGAGTGTGGATCTTGCGGCGCTGGCAGCGACGGTCGGTCATAATCCGCGGTTGCATCCCATATTGCCCGTCGTACCCGCGTATCGTGATCGTCATCTGACCACCTGGCCGGCGCTGTATTCGTGGCTGCATGACCGCGCTGCCGAAACGCCGGGCATTCTCATTGAGGAAGGAAAATCCGTCACATCGGTCGCAAACGTGGGTGATCGCGCGCAACTTCTCTTTTCGGACGGAACGGAAATGGTTGCCGACGCGGTGATTGGCGCTGACGGGTACCGCAGCACTGTTCGCCAGGCTATCGCGCCAGACGCGCCCCTTGCACGTCATGCGGGTTACGTTGTGTGGCGGGGTCTGATTGATGAGCGGGTGCTCGGGCGAGCCATCCCGTTGCCCGCGACCGGCGGATTGTGGATTGAATTTGTTGAGGGATATCGGTTGGTCGCCGCCGTGCTTCCGGGGCGCGATGGATCTCTCGAAGTCGGTCACCGCCAGGTCACTTTTGCATGGTTCGATGTGCACCGGGAAGCGTTGCTCCGCCGCACCAATCGGCTGACCGCAGATGGGTACCTAGTGGGGACACTGGGACCAGGAACAATTGACACCGAGGTCCGCGAGGCGTTGCTTGCACTGGTTCCGAGGCTTTGGCCCGCGACATGGGCAGAAGCGGTGGATGTCGGAATCCGCTCGACAGATGTACTGAGTGGCGCCCCTATCGCTGAATATGAACCGTCGCGGCTATCGGCCGGCCGGTTGGCGATCGTGGGTGACGCCGCCCATGTCGTCTCACCCATGACTGGACGTGGCTTTGCGACTGGCGTAGAGGACGCAGCCGTGCTCTCGCGATTACTCGCTGACCAGCACGTCGGCGAATCGGTCTCTGCGCCCCTCGCGCGTTACGAAGCAGCAAGACTTCCTTTCGTCCGTGCGCTGGTGAATCAATCAAGGCGAATCAGCGCGGACTATCTTCGCTACGCAAGAGGACCATGATCGGCACCGCCGCACGCATGCGATCTCAACCATCCATCGCCAACATGGCTCCTCGATCGCCGGGGGGGGCCTGAATGGTTGCATCTTACGAGGCAAGCCTACTCGGAACCTTCGGTGGTTCTCACGACGCGGCAGTGAGCGGCATTCGGCTTCAGCGATGGATCCAAGGCGTGAATAGCCGCTTGCAGGCGTTCGCCCTCAGGATCTTCGATGAAGCCTCGGAAAGAAGCCTCGTCCTCCCATTGCGCGTAATTGATTACATGGCGCCGATCGTGGCGCAGTAGCGCAACCTTCTCGTGCAGGCGAGCAGTCTTGAGTTCCGATGCGCAAAGTGCTCTGATTGCTACGGGCCGCGCCCCGTCCCGGCAATTGCTCAGTCGGCGTCGGTAGCGAAAACCTCTGTGACCACGGAGCGCAGCCATTTCGATTTGGGATCCTTGGCAAAACGCCGATGCCAGTACACCTTCAGGTCGTAATGCGGAATTTCAACTGGAGGCGTTACGATGCGCACCCTTTTGGAGTCGGCGAACACATTGGCGACCGTACGCGGCAGCACCACCACCAGATCGGATTCGGCGATGATGGTGGGGATGCTCATATAGTGCGCAGTATGCAAGACGATATTGCGCTGGATACCCTGTTTGGTGAGAACCTCTTCAAACATCTCCTGGCTACGACTTCCATCCTTGACGAAAGCATGTTCTGCAGCCTGAAATTGCGCCAGGGTCATGCGCGGTCCTTTGATCCTGTGCCCGGTGCGCACCATACATACAAGGTCATGCGAGAACAGGCGCCGCTGGAAGAATTCGGCCTTGCGTAGATCCGGGAAATAGCCCAGCGCCAGATCGACCTCGCCGGCTCGCAAGGCGTCCTCCAACTGGGCGGGGGCAAGGCTGACGCCACGAATGCGCGCAGACGGCGCCGTAGCGCGGATGTGTTGCACCAGCTTTGGCAGAAACACGATCTCTCCGATCGCGCTCAGGCAAAAGACGAATTCATCGCTGCACACCCGCGGATCAAATTCCGGCGCCCGCAGGATATCGTGATCGATGGCGTCCAGGACTTCCCTGGCCTTGCCCGCCAGGCTTTGCGCGCGGGGCGTAGGTGACATGCCATCGACCTGCCGGATAAACAGGGCATCTCCCAATGACTCGCGCAACCGGGCGAGGGCGGCGCTGGCCGCCGGCTGGCTCATGTTCAGGCGCTTGGCCGCCGCCGTCACGCTGCCGGTGTCGTAGATCGCCAGCAAGACCCGCAGCAAATTCAGATCGAGTCGCATGGATATCTGAAAAGCAAATAATCTGAATTATAACAATTTGCTTTGTTTATGCGTTCGGCGCCGCTACATTTTTCGAAAACCAGCCGGCGGGATGCTCAGCATCGATGCCTGCGGGGCAGGAGACGAACGTAGCCAGGCCGGTTCACGCTGTGACCGGGGAAGCGCGTGCCTGAGGACTCCTGCCTCGTGATCTGCCGGCGGCGATCAACAGGAGACCCGATGATTCACCTTTCCGATATCCGTTATGTGCGTCTTGGGACGCGCGACCTGCAGGGTTGCGAGCAGTACGCTACGCAGGTGCTGGGCCTGGAGGTCGCGCATCGCGAGAGAGGCGCTCTGTACTTCCGCTCGGACAGCCGAGACCACACGCTGTGCTATTTCGAGGGCGGCCCCAAAGACCATACTTCCGCCTTCGAGGTAGCGTCTCCCGCCGAGCTTGCCGCGGCCGCCGACTTGCTCGATCGCAACGATGTGCGTGTCGTCACGGGCTCCAAAGAGCAGTGCGAGTTGCGACGGGTTGGTGCCTTCATCAACTTTCGTGATCCGTCTGGCAACAGCATTGATCTCGTGGTCGCGCCCGACCACAGCGGTCGCCGATATTTTCCATCGCGCGATGCCGGCATCACCGGCTTCAGCCATATCGGCTTGCGCTCGACCAGTCCGGCGCGCGACGAAATATTCTGGACGGGGCTCTGCAATGCAAAGGTAAGTGACTGGATCGGCGAGGCGCCATTGCTGCGAATCGACGAGATCCACCACAAGATCGCGCTGTTCCCTTCCACTTACGCCGGCGTCCAGCATATCAACCACCAGGTGGAGAGCGTCGATGACCTGATGCGGTCTTACTACCTCTTGCGCGAACGGGGGGTCCGCATCCTGTTCGGTCCGGGACGGCATCCCACCTCGGGCGCGGTGTTCCTCTATTTCGAAGGTCCAGACGACATGATCTACGAGTACTCGACAGGCGTCAGGACCATCTCGGTGGAAGACGAGAAGACCTACCGCCCTCGGCATTTTCCCACCGGGACTTCGTCATCCTTCTGCATGTGGGGTGCCAAGCCGGACATTGCCGAGTTTCGTTCATGAGCACGGCCTCCACGCTCATTGACGCGCAACAACGCCTCCTGCGTGTGGCAGCGCGGGCGATCGGTCGGGCTCATCTTGCCCATGCCTATGGACATTGCAGTGTGCGCCTCAGCCCGGGCGAGTTTCTGGTGTGTGCGGCCAAACCGATGGGACTGATCGGGGGAAGCGACACCGGCACGGTGGTGAACGTCGACGGGGCGCTGCCAGAAGGCGTGCTGGGCGAAGTCCGCATTCACCAGGAGATCTACCGGCAGCATCCGCACGTTGGCGGCGTCGTGCGCAGCATGCCACCGGCCGTGATGGCGTTGTCGGCAGCACGTCTGACACCGCGCTGCCTGCACGGCATTGGCACGTACTTCTCCGCCGGAGTGCCGCTGTGGGACGACCCGCAACTGGTCCGCACGCCTGAGCAGGCGGCAGGTGTGGTCGAAACCCTGGGTGCGGCCAGCGCGGTGGTGATGCGGGGCAACGGCGCCGTGGTTGCCGGCGCTTCGCTGGAGGATGCGGTGGTGCTGACGTGGTACCTGGAAGATGCGGCACGCATGGATCTCGCGTTACGCGGTGCGGGACTGAGCGACCGTGCCGCAGTCATCCCGCAGGCGGACGCCGAACTGCGGGCGACCCGCGCTGGCCGGATCTTCGAACGGATGTGGGAATACCTGACAGCCGGCGATCCGGAGGGCACGGCGATCGGATCAGCCTAGCGCTCCAGGCGAACACGCGCTGCTGCTTGGGTCCGACGCGCCCTGGACGGCGCGGCTCCCATCCCTTTCAAAATCAATCACCGAGGCAATTGCATGAAACAATTCCGCAACTTCATTAACGGAGAATGGGTCGGCACCGGACGGACCTTCGAGAACCGCAATCCGGTCGACAACAGCCTGATCGGGCACGTCCACGAGGCCGGCCAGGCAGAGGTCGACGCCGCCGTCGCGGCCGCGCGCCGCGCGTTGCAGGGCGAGTGGGGGCGCATGACGGTGGCCCGGCGCGTCGAGCTGCTGCACGCCGTGGCCGACGGCATCAACCGCCGCTTCGACGAATTCCTGCAGGCCGAGATTGCCGACACCGGCAAGCCGCTGTCGCTCGCCAGCCACGTCGACATTCCACGCGGCGCGGCCAACTTCAAGGTGTTCGCCGACCTGATCAGGAACGTACCGGCGGAGAGTTTCGCGATGGCTACGCCCGACGGCGGCCAGGCCATCAACTACGCGGTGCGCTCGCCGCGCGGCGTGATCGGTGTGGTATGCCCCTGGAACCTGCCGCTGCTGCTGATGACCTGGAAGGTCGGCCCCGCGCTGGCCTGCGGCAATACGGTCGTGGTCAAGCCGTCCGAGGAAACACCGGCTACCGCCACCTTGCTCGGCGAAGTGATGAACGAGGCTGGCGTGCCGCCCGGCGTGTACAACGTGGTCCACGGTTTTGGCCCGGATTCCGCCGGTGCATTCCTGACCGCGCACCCGGATGTGAACGGCATCACCTTCACCGGCGAAACCCGTACCGGCGAGGCCATCATGAAGGCCGCTGCCAACGGCGTGCGTCCGGTCTCGCTGGAGCTGGGCGGCAAGAACGCCGGCATCGTGTTCGCCGACGCGGATTTCGACAAGGCCGTCGCCGGCATTGCGCGCTCGGCCTTCGAGAACAGCGGTCAGGTGTGCCTGGGCACTGAGCGCGTCTACGTGCAGCGGCCGATCTTCGAGCGCTTCGTCGCGGCGCTCAAGGCAAAGGCCGAAGGCTTGCGGCTGGGCTCCCCGGACGGCGACGGCGTGAACATGGGCCCGCTGGTTTCGCTGGAGCACCAGGCCAAGGTGCTGTCGTACTACAGGAAGGCGGCTGAAGAGGGCGCCACCGTCGTCACCGGCGGGGGCGTGCCCGAGATGCCCGAAGCGCTGGCCGAAGGCGCCTGGGTGCAGCCCACCATCTGGACAGGCCTGCCCGAGGATTCGGCCGTGATCCGCGAGGAGATCTTTGGCCCTTGCTGCCATATCGCGCCGTTCGATACCGAGGAAGAAGCCATCCGGCTCGCCAACGACACGCCCTATGGCCTGGCCGCGACGGTGTGGACGTCCGATCTCGGTACGGCACACCGTCTGGGCAGCGCGCTGGAGGTGGGCATCTGCTGGATCAACGCATGGTTCCTGCGCGACCTGCGCACCGCCTTCGGCGGCGCTAAGCAATCTGGCATCGGCCGCGAGGGCGGAGTGCATTCGCTGGAGTTCTATACCGAGCTGCGCAATGTGTGCGTGAAACTGTGAGCCAGGCCATGAAACCAGAACAAATCCTCGATATCGCTGCTGGCCTTCACCATGCGCTGTCCGCGCGCCAGGCCATCGCACCGCTGACCGAAAGCTATCCGGATCTGTCCCTCGACGACGCCTACGGCATCCAGCTCGCCATGGTGCAGCATCGGCTGGATGCCGGCGAGCGTGTCATCGGCAAGAAGATCGGCGTGACCAGCCGGGTGGTGATGGACATGCTCGATGTGCGCCAGCCGGACTTCGGGCACCTGCTGTCCGGCATGGTCTACGGCGATGGCGCCGCCATTGCCGCCGACACGCTGATCGCGCCCAAGGCCGAGGGCGAGATTGCCTTTGTGCTCAAGGAAGACCTGGAAGGCCCGGGCGTGACCAATGCCGATGTGCTGCGCGCCACCGCCTACGTGCTGCCGTGCTTCGAGATCGTCGACTCGCGCATCCGCGACTGGAAGATTCGTATCCAGGACACGGTGGCGGATAACGCATCGTCCGGTGTGTTTGTGCTGGGCGACGCCGCCGTGGACCCGCGCGGGCTGGATCTCGGCACGGTCGGGATGACGCTGGAGAAGAACGGCGAGATCGTCGCCACCGGCGCCGGTGCCGCCGCGCTCGGCCATCCGGCCAACGCCGTGGCGTGGCTGGCCAATACGCTGGGCCGTCTCGGCATGGGGCTGAAGAAGGGCGAGGTGATCCTGTCCGGCTCACTGGCCGCGATGGTGCCGGTCAAGGCCGGCGACCAGCTTCGCATCAGCCTGGGCGGCATCGGCTCGGCCGGCGTGCGCTTCATCTGAACGGATTCCACATAGCAGCCCAGGACATCGCCATGAATCTCACCCAAGACATCATCCAGCAGCTCGCCGAGCATCTGGAGAACGCCGAACTCAACCGCGAGCCGGTGCGCAAGATCACCGACGACTATCCCGAGATGGACTGGGACGATGCCTACGCGATCCAGGACGCGATCCGGGCACGCAAGGAGGCACGCGGCACGCGCATTGCCGGCCTCAAGATGGGGCTGACCTCGTTCGCAAAGATGCGCCAGATGGGCGTGACCGAGCCGGTCTATGGCTTCGTGACCGACTACGGCGCCTGCATGGATGGCGGCGCCATCGATACCGCATCGCTGATCCATCCCAAGGTGGAGGCGGAGATCGCCTTCGTCCTTAAGCGTCCGCTCAAGGGGCCCGGCTGCCATATCGGCGACGTGCTGGCCGCGACCGACTTCGTGCTGCCGGCGGTGGAGGTGATCGACTCGCGCTACGAGAACTTCCGTTTCGACCTGAAGAGCGTGATCGCGGACAACACCTCCTCGGCCCGCTTCGTAGTGGGCGGCACGCATCGCAGCGCCGATGGCATCGATCTGAAGAACCTCGGCGTGGTGATGGAAAAGAACGGCGAAGTGGTCGCCACCGCCGCCGGTGCGGCCGTGCTCGGACACCCGGCCAGCAGCGTGGCCATGCTGGCCAACATGCTGGGTGCGCAGGGGCGCGAACTGCCGGCCGGCACCTTCATCATGACCGGCGGCGTGACCGAGGCGGTGGCGGTGCAGGCGGGCGACAACGTTACCGTGCGCTACCAGCACCTGGGGACGGTATCGATGCGCTTTGTCTGATGGCAGCACAGCTAGCGGGAGCAAGACGGTGTGCTCCCAATGACCAATGACAGGAGTGAAGTAATGCCCATCATGCAAGTTTTCCTGATGGAAGGAAGGACGGAGGAACAGAAGGCGGGCCTGATCGGCGCGCTCACTGACGCGGCGGTGGCGTCGATCGGCGTCCCGCGCGAATCCGTGCGTGTGCTGATCACCGAAATGCCCAAGGCGCATTTCGGCATCGGCGGGAAATCCGCCAAGGAATTGGGCCGCTAATCAGGCCGCTAACGGACAGCGGCGGCAACGGAGAATCAAGATGGACATGAAAGCAGGCAAGCACAAGGTTGCCATCATCGGCTCGGGCAATATCGGCACCGACCTGATGATCAAGGTGATGCGGCACGGCCGTCATCTGGAGATCGGCGCGATGGTCGGCATCGATCCCGCCTCCGACGGCCTGGCGCGCGCCGCGCGCCTCGGCGTGCCGACTACCGCCGGGGGCATCGACGGCCTGCTGGCAATGGAGAGCTTTGGCGATATCCGTATCGCTTTCGACGCCACTTCGGCCGGGGCGCACGCGCACCATAACCAGTTGCTGCAGCAGCATGGCGTGCGGGTGATCGACCTGACGCCGGCGGCGATCGGCCCCTATGTGGTGCCCGTGGTCAACCTTGATCAGCACCTGGAGGCCAGCAATATCAATATGGTCACCTGCGGCGGCCAGGCCACCATTCCGATGGTGGCGGCGGTATCGCGTGTGGCGAAGGTGCACTACGCCGAGATCGTGGCATCGATCTCCAGCAAGTCGGCCGGGCCGGGCACGCGCGCCAATATTGACGAGTTCACCGAGACCACCAGCCAGGCGATCTGCTCGGTAGGCGGCGCCGCGCGCGGCAAGGCCATCATCGTGCTGAACCCCGCCGAGCCGCCGCTGATCATGCGCGATACGGTGTTCACGCTGTCCGATCTTGCCGACGAGGCGGAGATCGAGGCGAGCATTGCGCAGATGGTGCAGGCCGTGCAGGCCTATGTGCCAGGCTACCGACTCAAGCAGCGCGTGCAGTTTGAGCGCATTCCCGCTTCCGCGCCGCTGAACGTGCCGGGCATCGGGCCTGCCAGCGGATTGAAGACCACCGTGTTCCTGGAAGTGGAGGGCGCCGCTCACTACCTGCCGGCCTATGCCGGCAATCTCGACATCATGACCAGCGCCGCGCTGGCTTGCGCCGAACGCCTGGCCGAGACCAGCCTGGCAGCCGCCTGACCGTGCAGAAGGAGACAGACATGGATCTGAACAAGAAGCTTTATATCTCGGATGTCACCCTGCGCGACGGCAGCCATGCCATCCGCCACCAGTACAGCCTGGACCACGTGCGCCGCATTGCCGCGGCGCTGGACGCAGCGGGCGTGGACTCGATCGAGGTCGCGCACGGTGACGGCCTCTCTGGTTCGAGCTTCAACTATGGCTTCGGCGCGCATACCGATGTCGAGTGGATCGCCGCGGTAGCCGATACCGTGCGTCGCGCCAAGGTGGCGACGCTGCTGCTGCCCGGAGTGGGCACGGTGCACGACCTGCGCGCTGCCTACGATGCCGGCGCGAGGGTCGTGCGCGTAGCCACGCACTGCACCGAGGCGGACGTCTCGCGCCAGCACATTGAATTCGCGCGTGAACTCGGAATGGATGCCGTCGGCTTCCTGATGATGAGTCATATGACCGATCCCGCCGCGCTGGCGCAGCAGGCGAAGCTAATGGAAAGCTATGGCGCGCAGTGCATTTACGTGGTCGATTCCGGTGGGGCGCTGAACATGAACGATGTGCGCGATCGTTTCCGCGCCTTCAAGGACGTGCTCAAGTCAGAGACCCAGACCGGCATTCACGCCCACCACAACCTGAGCCTGGGTGTGGCCAACTCCATCGTCGCGGTGGAAGAAGGCTGCGACCGCGTGGACGCGAGCCTCGCCGGCATGGGTGCGGGCGCAGGGAACGCGCCGCTGGAGGTGTTCATCGCAGCTGCCAGCCGGCTGGGCTGGAATCACGGCTGCGACCTCTACACCCTGATGGATGCCGCCGACGACATCGTACGCCCGTTGCAGGACAGGCCAGTACGCGTGGACCGGGAAACGCTGGCCCTGGGCTACGCGGGCGTCTATTCGAGCTTCCTGCGCCACGCGGAAGCCGCAGCAGCACGCTACAAACTGAAGACCGTCGACATCCTGGTGGAACTGGGGAAGCGTCGCATGGTGGGCGGTCAGGAGGACATGATCGTTGATGTAGCGCTCGACCTCATTACGCAGCGAGGCGAGGAACGCGCTGAAGCTTAGCGACAATTTTCGCCGGGGATTGACAGACCGGGCGAATTCCGGACGAGCCGGCTCATCAAGCGGCTGCGAATCGAAACAACCGCCGAACGAGCCGGGCTCGATTTCGTCGACTGCGGGCGAGGCGTCGTATGCGGCCCCGTGCCGAATGGCACAACACCTGGTCACAGAAATTGCCGGCACGTACGGCTGGGCATTTACCACCTTGACGGAGGCTCGGTGGCGCTCTCGCAACGTCAGCCAATAACTATATGAAAGGTAATGGAGGAGACATGGAGATTCGTAAGATGGCCGCTGCGCTGCTGATGGCAGCTCCCGGATTGGCCGCCGCGCAGAACGTAACGTTGTATGGAGTCGTCGACACCGGCATCGCCTTCGTCAATGGCGTTGGCCAGGCACGCGACACCGAAGCTTTCATGCCTGGCCTGACCAGTACCGTTCCGTCCCGTTGGGGCTTGCGCGGGAGCGAAGACATCGGTGGCGGCAACAAGGCGATCTTCTGGCTGGAGTCGGGTTTCCTGCCAGACAGCGGTGCGTCGAGCCAGGGAGGGCGGCTGTTCGGCCGCCAGGCGCTGGTAGGCCTGTCCGGGCGCTGGGGGCAGGTGGCCATCGGGCGCCAGTACACGATGCTCTTCTGGGCCATGGCCGAGCCCGACATGCTTGGCCCAAATCTCTTTGGTTCCGGATCGCTCGACAGTTACATACCCAATACGCGCGCTGACAATGCCGTGTCCTACAAGGGCACCTTTGGTGGCCTGACAGTTGGCGCCACCTACAGCTTCGGTCGCGACACGGTCAATGCCGGCCCCAGTCCGGGCGGCACCAATTGCGCGGGGGAGAACCCGGCAGACCAACGCGCGTGTCGCGAGTGGTCGGTGCTCCTGAAATACGATGCGGCGCGCTGGAGTATAGCGGCGGCCTACGATTCGCTGCGAGGCGGGCCTGGTGCCTTTGCGGGCCTGACAAGCAGCGCCCTGACCGACGACCGGCTCTCCCTCAACGGGTATTTCATGGTGGGAGAGGCGAAGATCGGAGGCGGATGGCTGCGCCGCGACAACCGGGCAAGCGCGACGCCGCGCAGCGATCTCTACTACCTGGGGACGTCCTACCCGATCACGCCGAGGATCAGCGTCGATGCTGAGGCCTATCACCTTCGCTTTCACAACAGCCCGAACAAGGCATGGATGTTCGCAGGCCGCGGCAGCTATGCGTTCTCAAAACGGACCTCCGCGTATGCGACCGCAGGCTTTATCGACAATCTCGGCAACCTCGCCTTGTCCGTCAACAGTGGTCAGGCCGGTACCAACCCGGCGCCAGGTGGGAACCAGTTTGGCGCAATGGTCGGCATGAAGCACATCTTTTAGGCGAGTCATTTTGTATGGCGCCGGGGAGCGGCGCCCCTTGAGGATCCAGGCAGTCTTCATGCTACATCTGGCTCCCCAGAATCATTCCGCATGCATTCCGTATTGCCGCACGCAATGCGCTGTGCACACAGTGGCCGCCGGGAATAGACGGACCACAAATACACAAAGAGGAGACTCACATGCTTCAAGTAAAGAGATGGATTGCCTTCACTGCCATCGCCCTGTCCTGCACGCAGGGTGCACAGGCCGCTGATCCAATCAAGATCGGTTTCATCGGCTCCCTCACCGGACCACTGTCGACTCTGTCGACCGACATGAAAGACGGATTCAATCTCGCGCTCAAGCACAAGGGGGGCAAGCTGGGCGGTGTTGACACAGTCGTGGCCTACGGCGACGACCAGGCCAACCCGGATACCGGCAAGCAGGTCTACGAGCGCATGGCCAAAAGCGAGAATGTCGACATCATCACCGGCATGGCATTCACCAACGTGATGCTGGCCGTGGCACCAACGGCGTTCAAGGACAAGATCTTCTTCGTCAATTCCAATGCAGGTCCCAAGGAGCTCGCCGGGGCCTCATGCAATTACTATTACTTCAATCCTACCTGGCATACCAGCGCGCTGTCCGAGGCTGCTGGCCGCTTCGCCACCCAGAAGGGGTACAAGCGGATATTCGTGATTGCGCCGAACTACCAGGCAGGTCGCGAGCATGCCGAGGGCTTCGAGAAAGAATACAAGGGCGAGATTGCAGGCCGCGCCCGCAACAAAGTGGGCCAGCTGGATTTCTCGGTAGAAATCGGCCAGATACGCGCCGCCAAACCTGACGCGGTCTTCTTTGCACTGTGGGGGCCGATGGCGATCAATTTTGTCAAGCAGTTCAACCAGGCCGGCCTGAACAAGAAGATCGACCTGGTCACGGCCGGCTTCGCCGTAGACGCGGACATCCTGCCTGCGCTCGGCGATGCAGCCGTCGGCATCTACAACACCAGTCAGTGGAGCCCTGACTTTCCGAACGCCACCAACAGGAAATTCGTCGAGGATTTCGAGAAGGAATTCAAGCGACCCGCTTCGAGCTACGCCTCGCAGGGCTATGAGGTCGGACTGCTGCTGGATGCCGCGATTCGCGACAGCAAGGGCAAGTACAAGGATGACAAGGTACTGCACGACGCGATCATGTCGGCAAAGTACGAGTCGGTGCGCAGCTACTTCAAGTTCTCCTCAAACCAGAACGCGACCCAGCACATCTACTTGCGCCAGGTGGTGAAAAACGAGAAGGGCCAGCTGACCAACAAGACCGTCAGCAGCACGCCGGTATATGCCGACCAGAGCGATCCCTACGTGGGCGAATGCAAGCTCGCGGCGAAATAGGGTAACCGTTGGAAGGAGTACATCATGCTGGTTTTTCTGTTCGAACAGCTCCTCAACGGCGTGCAGTTCGGGCTCATGCTGTTTCTGCTGTCAGCGGGCCTGACGCTGGTGTTCGGCATCATGAACATGATCAATCTGGCGCATGGGTCGCTGTACATGATCGGCGCCTACCTGGTCGCCACGCTGACCCTGAAGACGGACAGCTTCCTGCTCGGGCTGGCCGGCGGCGTGGCGCTGACCGCGGCGATTGGCATCCTGCTCGAAATGAGCCTGTTGCGCCGGCTTTATGACAAGGACCATCTCACCCAAGTGCTTGTCACCTTCGGCATCATCCTGATCGCCAACCAGGCGGTGCAGGAGATCTGGGGGGCGCAGCCGATCATGACCAGCATGCCGGCCTCGTTGAGCGAGTCCGTGCCGCTCGTCGGTAGCTTCGAATATCCGGTATTCCGGCTGTTCATTATCGTCGTCGGCCTGCTGATCGCCGCACTGCTGGCGCTGCTCATCAAGAAGACGCGGGTGGGCATGTGGATCCGGGCGGGCGCGTCCGACCGCGAGATGGCCTGCGCCATGGGGGCGAACATCAACCTTGTGTTCTCGCTCGTCTTTGGTCTCGGCGCGGCGCTGTGCGCCATCGCCGGAGGCCTGCTCGGTCCTTTGCTGTCGATCAATGTCGGCATGGGCGAGAGCGTCCTGATCCTGGCCTTCGTGGTGGTGGTGATCGGTGGCATCGGTTCCGTCCAGGGTGCGCTTGCCGGCGCTGTGCTCGTCGGCGTTGTCGACGCGCTGGGCCGGGCGTTGATTCCGATGGCGCTGCGTGGCTTGCCGGATCAGGGGCTGGCCGATTCGCTGGCATCCACGCTGTCTGCCGTTTCGATCTATCTACTGATGGCGCTGGTCTTGTACTGGCGGCCGCAAGGTCTTTTCTCGCGCTGAGGCTGTCATGAAATCTCATTCTCACATTGCCTGGGCACTGCTTGCCGTCCTTCTGCTCGCTTTCCCCGCGATGGCACAGGCGTTCGGCGGCAGCTTCTATGTCGGCTTTGCCACGCGCGTGCTGATCCTGGCCCTGGCCGCAACCAGCCTGCGACTGCTGGTCGGCGAGCTGGCCCTCGTATCTTTTGGACACGCCGCCTTCTTTGGCACCGGCGCCTTCGTGGTGGCCATCTTGTCAAAGGAACTGACCGCACCGGTCGGATTGGTGCCTGGTACGGATTCCGCATGGATCGCCTGGCCGATTGCCGTCATGGTGTCGGCGTTGCTGGCGGTAGTGATCGGGATGATCTCGCTGCGCACGAAAGGCGCTTACTTCATCATGATCACGCTTGCGTTCGCCCAGATGACCTTCTATTTGTTCGAATCACTGAAGATGTACGGTGGCGACGAGGGCATCAACATGGCGCACCGCTCCAGGCTTGGCTTCGGTCTCGATACTGGTGACAACGTTACGTTTTACTATGTGGTCCTCGCTACCGTGGTCCTGGCGAACCTGTTCTTCCGCTTCCTGATCCGGTCGCCGCTGGGGCGCGTGATGAAAGGCATCAAGGAGAACGAAACCCGGATGCAGGCGCTCGGCTACCGCACCTACAGGTACAAGCTGATGGTGTTCGCGATCGCCGGTGCCGCAGCAGGGCTGTCCGGTGCACTGCTGGCCAACCAGAACAGTTATGCCAGCCCGAACCTGTTCAGCTGGCTGCAGTCCGGCAACCTGCTCATGATGGTGATCCTCGGCGGCAGCGTGAACTTCTGGGGTGGCGCTGTAGGTGCCATCGTCTTTTGTGTGCTGGAAGAAGTGCTGCCACACCTGACCAGATACTGGCAGATCGCCTTGGGCGTCTTTGTCATCCTGGTTGTCATGCGTGTGCCGGAAGGATTGACCGGCCTGCGGTGGCGCGTCCGCGTCCCGCATGCGGCGCAGCGCCGTTCGTCGAGCGAGGTGGGTAATGGCTGAGCAAGTTTTATCGGTAAGGGGCCTCGTCAAGCGCTTCGGCGGACTGATGGCCACCGATCATGTCGACTTCGACATCACGGATAACCAGATCCACGCGCTGATCGGGCCAAACGGAGCAGGCAAGACCACGTTCATATCACAGCTCGCCGGCGGTTTGCATCCGGATAAGGGATCCATTGCATTCTACGGAACCGACATAACACGCCTGAGCATGGCCGAGCGCGCCGACATGGGCCTGGTACGCTCTTACCAGATCACCAGCATTTTCCGCAATCTCTCGGTGTTCGAGAATCTCGCCATCAGCGTTCAGTCGCGGCTGAAGGCAAGCTTCCGCTTCTTTGGTAAGGCATTGGTCGAAGAACTGCGCGAGGAAGTGGTTTCGGTTGCGCACCGCATCCAGTTGGCGGACGAACTTCATACCCAGGCCTGCCACTTGTCATATGGTCAGCAGCGCCAGCTGGAAATCGGGCTCGCGCTGGCGCTAAGGCCGCGCCTGTTGCTGCTTGATGAGCCGATGGCCGGGCTATCCCCGAACCAGGTACCCTGGTTTGTCGACTTCATCAAGAGCCTCAAGGGAAAGAACCTGTCCATCCTGCTGATCGAGCACGACATGGACGCAGTCTTCAGGCTGTCCGATCAGATCTCGGTGTTTGTGGCGGGAAAGCGGATCTTTAATGGATCACCCGACGAAGTCAAGAGCAGCGCGGAAGTAAAGCGCGCCTATCTGGGAGAGTGATATGAGCCTGCTGGAACTGACGTCGGTTGAGGCCGGCTACGGCGCGAGCCAGGTGCTGTTCGGTGTCGACCTCTTCATCGATGAAGGCGAAGTGGTAACGCTGCTCGGCCGCAACGGCATGGGCAAGAGCACGACCGTCAAGGCCATCTCCGGCCTGCTACGGCCGAGGCGCGGCAGTGTGCGCTTCAACGGATGCGAGGTGGCCGGGATGGCGCCGGAACGCATCAGTCGAAATGGGATCGGCCTGGTGCCGGAAGGCCGCCGGATTTTTTCCAACCTGACGGTATACGAGAACCTCGTTGCGTTCGCGCGCCGGGGCCAGTGGACCCTGCCGCGGATATACAAGCTGTTTCCGGTCCTGGAAAGGCGTAAGGGAAACATGGGCTTCCAGCTCTCTGGGGGCGAGCAGCAGATGCTGGCCATTTCGCGGGCGCTGCTGACCAACGCCAGGCTTCTGCTGATCGACGAGGCGACCGAAGGGCTGGCGCCCCTGATCCGCCAGGAGATCTGGCGCTGCCTGCACGAGGTGAAGAAGGAAGGCCAGTCGATCCTGGTGATCGATAAGTACATCCAGAACCTGATTGACCTAGCTGATCGTCACTACTTCATCGAAAGCGGACGGATCGGATGGACAGGGAGCAGCGCGCAGCTGACTGAACAGCCGGAGATCTGGGAGCGATATCTTGGAGTCTGATCGTTCGCCTGTAGATTCATTGATTGCCGGCATGCTCAACCAGAAACTGTATGTGATGCTACGCCGGACCGTGCGCGCCGAGTTGCTGACCGATGAACTCGTCGCGCTTCATTTGAAATGGATGATCGCGCAGGAGCGCGAGGGAGTGATCTTCGCCTCTGGCCCATTCATCGTGCGCGGCCGGCCGCGTGGTGCTGGCGGCGGCATGACTGTATTGCGTGCGACCGATGAGCAGGAAGCGATAGCAATCGGCGATACTGACCCGTTTGTGGCTGCTGGCGCCGTGGAATACGAGTTGCTCACCTGGATGCTGATGGAAGGCGGCCTACGCCTTACTCTCAACTATTCCACCGGAAAATTCGAACTTGGTTAAGAAGAGATGACATCTATTGGAATTCTGGGAACGGGTGGCATCGGCCTGGCCATCGCCCGCAAGCTCATTGGTGCGGGTACAGTGCCCTTCGGCTATCGCCGTGCTGACAACTCCGCCTTTGTTGAGGCCGGCGGCCGGCACTGCGCGTCGGCGGCGGAGTTGGTCGACCAGTCGGACATCGTGCTGTCGTGCGTGCCAGACGCGGCGCTAGAATCCCTGTTTTTCTGCGCAGGTAATGTGCTCGCGCACGTCAGGGCCGGTCAGACATTCGTCGACCTCGGGGTAGCGCCGATCGAGCTTAAGCGCAAGGTGCGCGACCGCTTGTCGCGTGCATCAGCAATCTTCCTTGACGCTCCCGTCATGGGCAATCCGCCACTGATCGAAGCGGGTCGCGCGGTGGTATACATGAGCGGAGAGGAGGAGGCCTGCCGCGTTGTCGAAGACGAACTGCGGAAGTTCGCCGCCGCCCGTTACGTGGGAAAGTTCGGCGACGGCTCCAAACTGAAGTACGTGTCCAACATGCTGCTCGCCGTACATACGGTCGCCGCGGCAGAGGCGGTTGTCTACGCGAAGAGATCGGGGCTCGACATCGGCACGTTGCTCGACCATATCCCGCCGATCGCGCAGTCCGGTGTACTCGGGATGCGCGGCAAGACGATGGCCAGCGGCGCCTACGGTAAGGGTGCGGGCACGGTATCGATGCTGCTCGACGTGATCAACGTGATCCACGACGACGCGTTGGCGTCGGGAATGGAACTTACGTTCTTAGGCAGCGCGAAGCAGTACTATGAAAGAGCGGTATCCGAAGGGTTGGGAGACTCAGACACCGAGAGCTTGGTGGAAGTGATCTCCTGAAATGCGCATAGGGCTCGCTTGAACGAGGAAAGGCCGGAAATGTTGCCGAGAACATTTCCGGCCAATTTCGTTGTCGAAACGCATGCGCGCAAACCGCTTCCACCCTGGCACTGCCACGCGGTCATTCTCTACCTGCGGTCGATCCGCAGGATTGGCACGCCGCGTCGTTAGCTGCGTCGACGATTGGCGCGTGGGGAAAACTGGCCGCCCGCGCCAGGCGGGCTAGGCCAGCGCAGCGATGCCAGCGCGTGCGATTTCAACATCTTCGTTGGAGCGGACGCCGCTCACACCGATCGCCCCGGCGCAGCTACCGTTGACCATGATTGGCACGCCGCCTTCCAGAAGGCAATCCAGGCCGGGCGCCGTCAAGAACGCCTGCCGACCTGCATTGACCATATCTTCATAGAACTTGCTTTCACGCTGGCCCATCGCCGCCGTGCGGGCCTTGGCGGCTGCGATGTAAGCGGTTGCGGGTGGGGCACCATCAGCCCGCTGCAGCCATTGCAGATGGCCGCCATCGTCGACGATGGCAATCGTCACGACCCACTGTTTTGCGCTGGCATAGGCCAAGGCAGCGTCGGCTACCTGCTTCAGTTCCGCCATACCGAGACTGATCTTCTGATACATCCTTAAGTCCTCTCCATTAATGGCAGCGCCGGCGTCAACGTGCGCCGGCGCTGCCCGCTAGTCTCAATCGCTACGCCGCTTATGCGATCGTGAACTCGAACTCGCCAATGTTCTCGATCCACTGCTTGACGACATCGCCCGGCTTCAGGAAGTCGCTGTTCGGCATGCCAACCCCGGCTGGCGTACCCGTCAGGACAACGTCGCCCGGGAGGAGCGTTACGCGCGAGGACAGATGGGAGATCTGGTCGGCGATGTCGAACAGCATCTGGTTGGTGTTGGAATCCTGCTTGAGCCTGCCGTTGACCCACAGCTTCATGCTCAGGTTCATCGGGTCGCCGATGAATTGCGCAGGCGTGATGGCCGGGCCCATCGGGCAGGAACCGTCGAATGACTTCTGGCCGATCCAGTCATAGCGGAAGGGCGAGGTCTCTGCCGCTTCGGGGCGGAAGATGTGGTCGCGAGCGGACAGGTCGTTGGCGACGGTATAGCCAGCGACATGGTCAAGCGCTTGGTCCCGCGACACATCCTTTGCAGGCTTGCCGATGACGACCGCCAGTTCCACCTCCCAGTCGAGCATCGTCGACCCGCCGGGCAGCGCCACCCTGGTGCCGGGACCCACCACGCTCGATCCGGTCGCCTTGAGCGAGTGCCAGGGTTTCTCGCCGCTGCCCTTCGGATCGGGGTTGATATTGAGCTTGAGGCGCTCCCTCATTTCCTCCACGTGGTCCTTGTAGTTCGCGCCCGCGAAATAGATGTTCCGCGGCGCCGGAAGCGGCGCAACCAGTTCGGCATTCTTTACGTCTTCCCGCTCGGCCAGTTTGGGGCCAAGCGTCGCGAGCTTTGTGGAAGCGTTGGACCAGTCCGCGAGCACTTCGATCATGTCGTGGTAGGCGCGGGACGGGTAAATTTTGCCGTTAGTCATCATGCCGGTGCGCACGCCCTCGGGCACCTTGAAAGTAACGAGCTGGATCATTTAGTCTGCCTTTCCGAAGATATTGAGTTCAGGAAGCGCGTTGAGGTCGGCTTTTTCGTCGTCGGAGAACCGGTCCCCGAAATCGAAGAAGTCGTCATGCTGGAACCCGTTCGGGTAGTACTGGATTTCCCACCAGTTGTGGTCCAGGTCTTCCAGGTAGAACGAGTACACGCTGTGCTGCTCGTGCGGTTCCAGCACCTGGCGGATCTTGTACTGGTCTTTGTACTTGAGCGCCGCCTGGTAGGCAGCGTCCACGCTCTCGCGCGACGTGACGTCCAGCCCCCAGTGGTTAAGCACGTTGCAGGGGTGGACCGCGTCGCCGACTTCCACGCACACAATGTGGAAGCGCATACCCAGGCGAACCGACATCGACGGTTTGGCGTGGCGGCGGCACTCCAGGCCGAGGAACTCCTCGTAGAACTTGCGGGACTCCTTCAGGCTGTAGCATTCCAGTGTGCCATGTCCCAGGCAGAAGGGTTTTACGTGCGAATTGCGCTCTGGGACGGGCGCGGTGAAGTCCGCGGGAATGGCATCTTCGATGTTGATTTCCATGGTGTTGTCTCCTCAGTATTGCCGGGCAGCTCAAGCTGCGGCTTTCTGCCGGTCTGCTTCGTTGATGAAAGAATCGGCGTAGAACTCGCCTTCCGGAAGGCCGCACCGCGCCGTGAAATCGCGGCGGGCGGAATCGACCACGACCGGCGCGCCGCAGGCATACACCTGACAGGCGGACATGTCGGGGAAGTCTTCCATGACCGCCTCGTGCACGAATCCGCTGCGACCGGTCCAGTTGCATTGCGGGGTGGCGTCACTCACGACAGGAATGAACTTGATGTGGTCGTGCTCAGCGACCCATTTCTCGGCAAGCGCAGCCATGTAGATGCATGCACGTGTGCGACCGCCCCAGTAGAGGGTGATGGGACGCTTGTTTCCGCACGCGATGCTGTGGTCGATGATGGACTTGATCGGTGCGAAGCCGGTGCCCGAAGCAAGCATGATCATCGGTTTGTCGCTGCGCGCGCGCCAGTAGAAGGACCCGAGCGGCATTTCCAGCATCATGGTTTCGCGCAGCCTCATCGTGTTGAACACGTGTTCCGTGAAGCGACCACCGGGAACGAGGCGGACGTGCAGGTCAAACTGCCTTACACCTTCGCTGGCGGGGGCGGTCGCGATCGAGTAGCTGCGGCGTGTGCCGTCCTTGAGCAGGAAGTCAACGTACTGGCCGGCCTTGAAGACGGTTGGCTCGTTCGGCGGCAGGCCGATGGTGATCAGCATGACGTCTGGCGCTACCCGTTCGAGATGCAGGACGCGGCACGGCAAACGGCGCACCGGGAAGGCTTCCGCGGGGTCCAGCTCGCCGACTTCGATGCTGCAGTCGCCGATGGCTTTGGCCGAGCACAGCAGCGCCTTGCCGGCACGCTTGTCGTCGTCACTGAGGTAGGTCGGGTGGACATTGCCGAAATCAACCTTGCCGTGCTTGACGGTGCCGCGGCAGGTGTTGCAGACACCAGAGCGGCAGCTGAAAGGCATGAGCAGGCCGGCAGCCAGGCCGGCCTTCAGGATCGTCTCGCCGTCGTCGCACTCGAACTGGTTGCCACTGGGCAGCAGGGTGATCGTGTGCCTGGTCATGACAAGAGCCCCCAAGCCGCTGCGATCGGGGAATTGGGCGCTGTCTTAACATGCGCTGACGGGCACAGCTGAGATATCTTCATCGCGTCTCCTCCTTCTTCGGGAATGCGATGGGAGGTTAGGGCGCGACTCGCAGTGCGTCTATGCAGTGGCGTCAATGTAAGGTATTGACACAGTGAATACCGGGGGGAGTCGTGAGGTGCGAGGCGGAAATCGCCAGGATCAGGCCAGCTCGCGGATGGAATGTGCCCTGCACGCATCAGCAGAGCATTGATATGTCAATGCCGTTCGGCGTGTCAGGTGGGAAACAAGCTCTTGAACTGGGCGCGTAGCCACTGATTGGCAGGGTCGTGGTGATAGCGTGCGTGCCAGTATTGGAATATCTCGATATGCGGAATATCGAACGGCAGGTCGAAGACCTGCACGGGGGCCGTTTCGCAGAACGCCTGCGCCAGCACGGACGGTACGGTCATGATCAGGTCGGTGCTGGAGATGATCTTCGGGATGCCGAGCGAATTCGCTACGCGCAATGCGACACGGCGGCGCACGCCGTGTTTCATGAACTCTTCCGCGAGGAGCGCCTCCAGCGCGGCGTGATTGCCGAGAGCAGGCACGTAGGAGATGTGCGAGGCGTTCAGGTAGGCGGGCAAGGTCAGGATACCGTCTATTTGGGGATGCCCCTTGCGGGCAACGGCGACGTAATGACCTGTCGTCACGCGCTGGCGGAAAAAGCTCGGCCCGAAATCTGAAAAATAGCCGATAACAAGGTCCACGTCGCCATTTGGCATCGCCGCTTGCGCGAGCTGCGATGTCATTTCCATAGCCTCGAGATCTACCCCGGGCGCGATCTCGGCGAAGCGGGTGACGATCTTCGGCAAAAAGACGCGTTGTCCCATTTCGTTCATGCAGATGGAAAAACGCCGACAGGAGGTCATCGGGTCGAAGTACCGCTTGTCCTCGATCGCCCGGCGGAGTTGTCCCAGCGCCTCCTGGACCGGTTCCGCCATTTGCAAGGCCAGCGGCGTTGGCCTCATGGCACCATCAGAACGCACGAACAGCGGGTCGCCGAAGAAATTCCGCAGGCGCGCGAGCGCGTTGCTCGTGGACGGCTGGGTCAGCCCCATCTCCTCTGCGGTCCTGGACACGCTGCCGACACGGAGCATCGCATCAAAAACCAGCAGGAGATTCAGGTCCAGTGAGTAGAGCTTGTTCATCGTTGCGTCGGGGTGGACGAATTGATTGTATCAATAGTAGGGCGCTGCCAGTTGAAGGGAATGAGCCACGGAAGCGCCGGTCAACTCCGGGATCGTCATGGCACGTTGCGACCCCGGTGAGAGCGGTCTCACTGCTCCAAGCGCTCTCGCAGGAACTCGATAAAACGCTGCGTCTTCGCCGGCAGCAGACGCGTCTCGGTGATGGCATAGACGGGGATGGGTGTGGCCTGCCACTGTGGCAGCACTCGACGCAGTAGCCCATTGGCCACGTCGTCACCAATGATTGCTTCCGCCAATACGGCGATGCCGAGGTCGAGCGTCGCGAGGCGCCGGATCATGCCCACGCTGTTGAGCAAGAACCGGCCGCCGACTGCGACTTCAACCGTTTTCGTCGCGTCATTCAGTGTCCATGCGCTGGCTTCCGTTGTGCGCAGCCGCAGACACTCATGCCGTACAAGATCGGCCGGCTGGCTTGGCTCGCCGAAGCGTTCGATGTACTGCGGCGAAGCGTAAAGATAGCGGGGCAGGCGGGCGAGGCGGCGCGCGATCAGGTTCGAACTTGGCGGTTCCCCCATGCGGATCGCGACATCGAATGGCTCGGCCACCAGATCGACGCGCCGCGGCGTGAGGTCGAATTCAAAGCCGATGCCAGGATAGCGGTGGGCGAATTCCGCGATCAGCGGCGCCAGCAAGATATTGGCCAAATCCACCGGCAGCGAGGCATGCAGCACGCCACTGGGCTGCGCCAGCATTTCGCCGAGTTGCTCGTGTGCAAGCCGCGCCTCGTCGACGATGCGCTTGCAGCGCTCGAAATAGACCTGGCCAGCTTCGGTCAGCTCGATCTTGCGTGTGGTGCGATGCAGCAGGCGCAGCCCGATCGCCTTCTCCAGGGAGCTGATGCGGCGCGACAGTGTGGAGTTCGGCACACCGATTGCCTCGGCCGCCCGGCGAAAGCTCCTGGCTTTGACGACCTCCACGAACAGGGCCATGTCGTTCAGCAGTTCCATTCTGACTGCTCCATGAGTGGATCAATCAATTCAATTTTGCCATATTTATCCCGCGAGTGATTTGCCGGATGATGCTTTACATCAACCAATCACTTCGGAGCACAGCACAGCATGAACCAGCTATTTGCCCCCATTCGCATTGGTCGCCATTCCCTGCCCAACCGCCTGGTCATGGCCCCGATGACCCGTTCGCGCGCCGATGATGCGGGCGCACCAAGCGACGTCGTCCGGTCATGAGCGAACGTACAGCGTCTTCCGCAGAAAGAGAGAACCTGATGAATATCCCGTTGATTCAAAGGATGAAACGCGCAGCCGGGTACGGCTCAGTACACGATGTTCCCCAACTGGCGGCAGGATTTACGGATGTCTTTGAAAGCTATCTGGTCCCGGCTGGTGACCTTACCCTGCATGCCGTCATCGGCGGCCAGGGGGCGCCGCTGCTACTGCTTGGCGGGTGGCCGCAGAACTGGTTCGCATGGCGGCACTTGATGCTGCCGTTGGCGCGATCCTTTACGGTTATCGCCGTCGATCCCCGCGGCGTGGGACTCTCGGACAAGCCGGCAACCGGTTTCGACTCCAAGACGCTCGCCGCCGATATGTTCGCGCTGATGGATGCGCTAGGCTTTGAGCGCTTCGCTATGGCCGGCCACGACATCGGGATGTGGACTGGCTTCGCGATGGCGTATGACCAACCTGGCCGGATAGACCGGATCGCGCTCGGTGAAGCGCTCATTCCAGGCGTATCGGACTCGCCACCACTTCTCCCCAACGAACGTTGGCTGAGCGATTTCCTTTGGCACTTCAACTTCAACCGTGCGCGCGAGGTCAATGAGCGCCTCGTCGAGGGACGCGAGTCCATCTATTTCGGCCACCAGTTTGCGACGAAGGCCGGCTCTCCCGACGCTGTTCCCGCCTACGCGAGAGCGTTCTACATCGAGCAACTCAGGCGCGATCCAAACGCGCTTCGTGCAAGCTTCGACTATTACCGGGCGATAGACGAATCGATCCCTCAGAATCGTGAACGTGCGCGCAGTGCGAAGCTAACGCTGCCAGTGCTGGCGTTCGCCGGCGAACTGGCCTGTGGCGGCAGCGTGGAAGCGGAACTGAGGACGGTGGCGGATAACGTGCAGTCGGTGATCATCGCGGGCAGTGGCCACTATCCGGCGGAAGAGAAACCGGAGGCCATGCTCGGGGCGCTCCAGGCGTTCTTCGCGCCTTACGCGGATGGGGAGCACGACGCGATGCGCTATCTCTGAGGCGGCGCTGCTGGGTCTTCCGGCCATGGGATGCCCTTGATCGCTTCGATGACAAGGCTGCGAAACCAGATATTCGCGGGATCTTTGTGGAAGCGTTGATGCCAGTAAAGTGCAATCTCGAATGGCTCCAGGGCCAACGGCAGGGGGCGAAGGACCAGAGGGTAGAAACGAGCCAGCACATTGGCCAGGGCTTGAGGCGCTGTCCAGATCAGATTGGAGGCAAGAAGGGCGTGGGGAGCTGCCAGGTACTGCGGCATGCGCAGCTTGATGCGCGATTTTGCTCCGGCCTCGAGCAGGGCGCGCTCGAGAAGGATATGCCCACTGCCCGAGTACGTAATTAATAGATGGTCCTGTGCCAGGAACGCTTCGAGGGGGAGGTCGGGTCTCGTTGCAAGCGGATGGCCAGCCCGCATCACGCAAATGTATTCCTCCTGGAACAGCGGGCACTTGTAGATATTGCGTTCGAGAGCCGGCAGATAGCCTACCGCAACGTCCATGCGGCCGGTCGCAAGAGCGGACAGGGTTTCGTCGATCGGCGCGTAGACGGTCTGGATGCTGCTCTGCGGTGCGGCACGCAGTAGTTCCTGCTGAATGCGTGGCAGCAACACGACTTCGCCTATATCCCGTGTGCGCATCGTGAATTGACGCCTGGCATGCGTTGGGTCAAAGGGCATCAAGGTGCCAGTAGTCTTGCGGATTGTCGACAGAGAGTCGAGCAGCGCTCCCGCAATTGCCGTGGCCAGAGGCGTCGGCTCCATCCGCCGGCCGACCAGCATGAACAGCCGGTCCCCATACTCCGCCCGAAGCCGCTTCAGGGCGCTGCTGACCGCCGCCTGGGTGAGCCCCAGATTCTCCGCGGCCGCAGTGACCGATCGATCTCTCCAAAGCGCCTCAAACACATAAAGCAGGTTTAAGTCTTTCAAGGTTTCTCCCTGGTCGGTCAACCGCAGAAGGTGCTCCGTCTTCGCCCGCGGTAACACCAGATTGCCTGTGCTGCACGCCGGAGAAGCATAAACCAGGTTTATACATTGGTTTTAACTGAGCCATCTGGCTTTAGAGGGGCTGCGGCGACAAGAATGCGGCTACAACAAAAAGCAAGCGTGAATCAGCGACAACATTGCGACCGACATTGAAACCAGTCCCAATCCTGGGGCGTTAGTGCCCCAGCCCTACAGCCAGGAGATTCATCATGACGTACGAAAAATTCAGTGCCAACAATGCCGCGCTGCTGTTGATTGATCACCAAGTTGGGACTATGGGATGGGTGAAATCTATTCCGTTCGAAGAGATGAAACGCAATGCGCTGATGCTCGCAAAGGCGGCAAGCATCCTGAAGCTCCCGGTGGTACTGACTTCCAGCATGGAGGAGTACGCTCAGGGGCCGCTGTTGAGCGAACTGGAGCAGATCCTGCCCGCCGAGTTTGCTTCCCGCGTCAAGCGCCTGGGTATCGTCAACGCCATGGACGATGAAAACTTCGCCGCCGCCGTCAAAGCTACGGGCCGTAAGAAGCTCATCATCGCCGGTGTCACCAATGACGTCTGCACGGTCTATCCGGCGCTGAGTCTGGTGCGCGATGGGTATGAAGTTCAGGTAGTTGCAGATGGTGGTGGCTCACCAAGTGTCATGGCCGATGACATCGCCTTGCGGCGGATGGATAAAGGCGGCGTGACGCTGACCACCACCAACCAGCTGATTGCAGAACTCGCCGGAAGCTGGGCTACGCCAGAAGGCGGCCAATTGGTGCAAGTGTTGATGACAGCGCTTCAAGGCTAAAAGCGTTCTTGGAAGACTGGCAGAACTTCGACGTGAGGTTCTGCCAACCTGAGATCCGGTGACGTTTGACCGTGAGAACGCATCCCAGACCAGTTCCATATCCAGCCTCACTATTGCAGCGGGGGCTCAGGGTGATCCTCGCATCGGCCGCGACGGTGACGCTGGCTTCGTGTTTGAGTTCCGGAGGTCTGGCAAGGAATTCAGCATTAGATACCGCGGCTCGGTTGACTACCAGTCGGAGTTTGGAGAGCACTTCAATCTCCCCTGAATCCTGGCCGAGTGAAGCTTGGTGGACGACGTTTGGTGACCACCAGTTAGACGAGCTCGAGCGGAGGGCATTGAGCGGTCAACCAAGTCTACGCCTGGCAGCGGCCCGCGTCCGCCAGGCAGAAGCCCTTGTTGGAGTCGCCGGTGCTAATCGTTTTCCGCAAGTTGGGGCGAGCTTGAAGAGCACCCGACAGCGATACAGTGCAAATAGCACGGTGCCGAAGCCACTGGCCGGCAGCTGGGACGTCTTTAGCGATCTGAGCCTGGGCGTCAGTTACGAAATAGACTTCTGGGGGAAGAACCAGGCAACGTTTGAAGCCGCCCTGAATCGAGCGCAGGGAATAGAAGTTGACTATCACGCAGCACAGTTGTTAATCACAACATCGATTGCGCGCACCTATCTCAGGCTTGCGCACGGTTATGCGCAAAGAGACCTTGCCGAAGCCACATTGAAAGAGCGCGAGAAAATTCTGCAACTTACCCAGCAGAGAGTTGCTGCACAAATCGACTCAAAAATGGAGTTAAAGCAGGCAGAGGCCGCTCTGCCCGCCACACGAAGCGCCATCGCGAGCTTCAATGAACTCATCGCGCTGACGGAGGCACAACTTGCACAGCTCGTGGGCGAAGGCCCCGACTGGGGCATGGCCATCTCCCGTCCACGACTAAACCTGTCCACGCCAGTTTCACTGCCGAGCAATATCCCCGCAGAACTCATTGGTCGGCGCCCTGATCTGGTAGCGCAGCGGTGGCGCGTTGAAGCGGCTAGTAAAGACATCGAGGTGGCGAAGGCGCAGTTCTACCCGAACGTTAGTCTGACAGCGTTCATGGGCTTCCAGAGTCTTGGATTGCCGGATCTTCTCACCGCAGGCAGCCGCGTCATAGGAGTGGGGCCCGCGATCTCACTTCCTATCTTCGACGGAGGCCGCCTCCGGGGAAACTTGGCGGCACACCAGGCGGAGTATGACATTGCGGTCGAACAGTACAACGGAAATCTCATTGCCGCGGTACACGACGTAGTCAATCAGCTAACGTCAATGAAATGGCTCAGGGAACAAATCGACGAGCAACACCAAGCCCTCATCCTGGCGCAGGAAGCCTTTGAGCTCTCAACGAATCGATACAAGAGTGGTGTCGGTAACTACCTCCAGGTGCTTTCTGCGGAGAGCCTGGTACTTACACAAAAGCGGCTTCTGGTCGAGCAAGAGGCGCGCGGGCGTGAATTGACAGTCGACTTAATTCGCGCGCTTGGCGGCGGCTATGTCCCGGAAGAAAGTACGGAGCAGTAACGCCGATCGAGCATGGCAATGCTGGATACGAGGCAAACATGGCACACCCGGAAAACGACCCTGAAGCACCAACGGCAAAAAGTCATCAGCCGCGTAAGCGCCAGCTGCTGAACATTGTGATTCCGGTCGGTGTGGCAATCGCTTCGGCCATCGTAGCAGTTTTCTGGTATGGCGCCGCACGCAATCAGGAGACGACTGAAGATGCTTACGTGGAGGGGAACATCGTGCAGGTGACGCCACAGATCTCCGGTGTCGTCACTGCGATTGGCGCAGACAACACTGATTACATCGCGGAGGGCCAGGTACTGGTGCACTTGAATGATGTTGACGCGCAACTCTCGCTCGCCCGCGCTCAAGCTGCTCTCGCGAGAGCGGTCAGGCAGGTTCGCGGTCAGTTTGCCGCTGCAAGCCAGACCAAGGCTAATCGTGACTTGAAGGCAGCGGATCTGAACAAGGCGCAAGCAGATGTCATGCGGCGCAAGGCTCTGGTAGCGAGCGGAGCGATTTCGGGAGAGGAACTGCATCACGCCGAAGACGCGCTCGTCGTCGCCAAGGCCGCCTTTGAAGCGGCCGAGCAGCAGTTGGTCGGGAGTCGCGCTCAAATCGACGGGACGAAGGTTTCATCACATCCCGACGTAATGAGCGCGGCAACGCAAGTGCGAGACGCATATGTTGCACTACAACGCACAACTATTCGGGCACCAGTAAGCGGTGTTGTGACCAAGCGTAGCGTCCAGGTCGGGCAACGCGTTAATGCCGGCACGGCACTGATGTCTGTGGTGCCGTTGGACCATCTTTGGGTGAGCGCCAATTTCAAGGAATCCCAGCTCAGGCATATCCGCATTGGTCAACCTGTAGCCCTGATTACGGATGTGTACGGGAGGGAGATTGAGTACCAAGGGGTCGTGGTCGGTCAGGATGCCGGCACCGGCAGTGCGTTCGCCCTGCTCCCTGCCCAAAATGCGACCGGCAACTGGATCAAGGTTGTCCAGCGAGTGCCGGTGAGGATAGCGCTAGATTCATCTCAGATCGCCGCCCATCCTCTGCGCGTTGGCCTGTCGATGAAGGTGATCGTCAATACCACGAAGCGGGATGGTAGGGCTGTAGCGAAGAAAGGGCATAGTCCGCAATCCTACAAGACAGATATTTTTGCCAACGAACTCGCGAACGCAGACGAAATGGTGGACAAGCTTATCCAAGCGAATCTCTAGTTGTCACATCGATCCAGATCGGGAGTCATCGTGAGCCAACCATCGAGAAAGCCGCAGCTTCTCCTCCTTACCATATTCCTGCTGAACGGCATCGAGTTCCTCCAGACCGGCATGATTGCGTTCGCGTCTGCTCCGATCATGGGCGAGATCGGGGCTGGGCCAGAAGAATTCAGCTTGGTCAGCGCAGCCTACGCAAGCGTTGCCGTCATGGCTATATCCCAGCAGCGCTGGTTTGTAGAGCGCCTGGGATGGCGTAGGTTTTTGCAGTACTCGTTGAGCACCTTCATGATCGGAGCGGTCATTTGCGGATCAAGTCAAGCTTATAGTGAATTCCTTCTTGGCCGTCTCGTGATGGCACTGGGTGGGGCGTCATTCATGACCTCGGCGCGCATCATGGTCAATCACATTCATCCTGGCCCACAAAGATTTACCGGGATCAAGGCGTTCGCTGTTGCGCTCGCCGCCGGTACCGCGGCCGCGCCGTGGTTGGCATCGGTTTCGGTGGCGAACGACAACTGGAGTTCGATATTCTGGATCGTGGTCGGCGCCTCAGCGGTAGTGTTTGTACTGGTGACGGCGGTTTTCGATGGTGAGTCGCCGTCGTCAAGTGACAGTGATAAGTCGCAATCGCATCCCGTCTTGCTAATGTTGCTGGCTAGCGGTGCATTCCTTCTGCTTTATTCGCTCCAACGGACCTACTACGATTTCTACAGCGACGGCATTCCCATTTTTTTGACCGCTTCAGTTGCAGTCGTTGCTCTCATTTACTATGTCAGCGCCGAGCATCGACGCGAGACTCCTTTGATCAGAGTCAGGGCGCTGCTAAATCCACGCTATGTCGCAGGCGTTCTGCTTTTCACCTGCTGCTACGTCATTCTCGGTGCGGATAACTATGTGCTTCCCGCCCTGTTGCAACGGACACTTGGGTATCCGTGGCAGACTGTTGGGCAGTTTCAGGCAATGGGATTGGCCTCGGCTCTCGTCAGCTGGTTTATCCTGGCGCGACTTCTGCCAAAGTATCCGAGTCCTCGTAAATTCTTTGTGATTGGCTTCGGCGCGCTGGCGACGTTCGGCTGGCTTCTGTCCGGGCTCACGCCTGCAGCCAACCTCTGGCTGGATATCCTGCCGGCATTGCTGCTAAACGGGGTCTTCATGATGTTTGTCATGGCCAATGCTGCAATCCAGACATTCAGGGATGTCCAGTACGACGAAACGGTGTTCTCCCATGCCCAGCAAGCTAAAAATATGCTGGCGCAGATCGGTCTGGCGCTAGGAATCAGTCTGGCGACAATCGGACAGCAATGGCGGTCGACAGTGCACTACGACGCGCTGGCCAGAAATATCCATCTCGGCAACCCCATTTATCTACAGGCTGTCGACCACCTGGCAAGCCAGGTGTCGACCGTACTCGGGCAAGCGGACGCAGGCAGAGTCGCCGTGGCGCTGGTCGCGCAGTCCTTGGCTCAACAGGCAAATCTTCTCGCAAACCTTGACCACTTTTCCGTGATTGCGGTCATTGGTGGACTCGGTGTCGTGGTCAGCTTAAGCCAACGGCTGCTCAAGTAACTTATCGGGCTTGCGAGCGGCCGGGCCGCCGTCAGAATTTGTGTCGAAGGTTCAGTGTGACGCCAGTCTGGTTCTGCCCGGCCGCGATGGTGCTGCCGAAGCCGTTCAGACCGAGATTGGAGTTGTCCCTGTTGCGCGCATAGCCGATGGTCAGGAAGGCGTCGGTGCGTTTGGACAGCGCATAGTTGGCTGACCCTACCAGGCTCCACGGGTCTTGGCCAGAGCGCTTGTCGTTAAAGTAATAGCCGGCCGCTGTGAGGCTCAGGGCCGGTGTGGCCTGCAGGCGGTAACCCAGCCAATAAACATCGTTCCGGCGGCCTGGCGCGGTCGCCGCCAGCCCGATATTGCCGCTGAACCAGCGATAGCCGGCGAACAGCGTGGAACTGCCAAAGCTGAAGTTGCCGGCCGCTGCAAGGCGGCGGTCGCGCTGTCCAGAATTCTGGCCCGTGAGGCCGCGCGTGCCTTGCTGCTGGTCGTAGATCAGGGTCAGGCCGAAGGGGCCGCCCGCGTATTCCAGCCCGCCGCCGAAGGCGCGGTCGCTCTTGAGGTCGCCCGCGGTTTCACTGGCAAGCGAACTGGCGCCGCCGCTGGTGATGGTGGTACCCCTGGCAAAGCTGTACAGCGCGACGGCGGTCACGGGCCCGAACTTCCCTGTGTACTTGGCAGTGTTGTCGTAGCGACCGACGAAGTTGGGATCCATCATCAGCGCGGAATAGTGCGCGGCCAGCACCATTGGCTCATAGTTGATCAGAAGGTCATACAGTGCATTCTGCTGCCGCCCGAGTGTGACGCGGCCCCACTGGTTTTCCAGCCCGGCGAAGGCCTGTCGCCCGAAGAGCCGGCCGCCCTGGCTGGAGGTGCCGGCGTCGAGGTCGAATCCGCTCTCCAGGACATAGACCGCCTTGGCGCCGCCGCCGAGGTCCTCGACGCCGCGCAAGCCCCAGCGCGAGCCGGACACATTGCCCGAGGTCATCCGGAACAGTTTGTCGCCTTGCGCATTGGCATTGCTGAGGTACTCGAGGCCGATGTCGGCTACGCCGTAGAGCGTAACCGACGATTGCGCGGCGGCAAGCTGTGCCGATGTCGCCAGCAGAATGCCGAGGCACAGTGTTCTTCTCATGGAATCCTCCATTTTTTTATTGCACGCAGGGTGGAAAACGCTGCGCCGCGCAGTGAGCGCGGCGCGAGTGGGCGCACTGAGGCAGGCGGTGCGGCGCATGTCCGCGTCGGCTCCCAGGTCCAAGTACGACTTGTGGATTGACGTTTCTGTGCTGCCGGAACGGGCAGCAAGCAAGCACTATTCGAGAGATATCGCGTACTTCGCCGCGAGTTGCTTCCAGAACGGGATTTCGGTCGCGATTGTCGCGGCAAAAGTTGCCGGATCTGAACCCACCGCGTCATATCCCTGGGCCTCGAGGATCTTGCGCACCTCAGGCTTTTTCATTGCGGCCAACGTGAGCGCGACCAGTCTCTTCAGAACGGGCTCAGGCAGGCCGTTCGGGGCAATGAGCCCGAACCACACGCGCATATCCAGGCTGGTCACGCCTTGTTCCGACGTTGAGGGTATCGCCGGAATGTACCTGCTGCGGTCATGACCGGTGACCGCCAGCACTCCGATACGGGGATCGCGGCTATACGGAAGCGCATTGGCTACCGTGCTGATAAAGATGGGCACCTGGCCGCCCAACGCATCGACCAATGCCGGCGCACAGCCCTTGTAGGGAACATGGACGAAGCGTACATTCCACGCCGCGGCGAGCATGGCGCCGGCGAAATGCTGCGGTGTGCCGTTTCCGCACGATGCGTATGCGAGCGGCTGGCCAGACGCTTTCGCTTTGGCGCGAAGGGCCGACAATGCCGATATGCCAAGCGTGTTCGATACACCAATGACGAGCGGGGACGAGGCAATCAGCGAGACCGGCTGGAAATCTCGCTGCGGATCGAAGGCTAACCGCTTGTACAGCGCACCATTCATCGTGAGATTGCTGGTGGTGAGGCCAATGGTGTAGCCGTCTGCTTGCGATTTCGCGATGGCATCGAGGCCGATGTTCCCGGACGCGCCGGCGCGGTTTTCTACGACAAAAGGTTGTCCTGTATCCGTCGTGAAGGATTTTGCGAGTACGCGAGCAATGCTGTCCGTTCCGCCGCCGGCGGGAAAGGGCACAACAATGCGGACCGGCCTGGTGGGATAGTCTTCTGCCGCGAAGGCGGACTGGACCACTACGGTTGACCAGAGCATTGCCGCGAGCGTGGCTGCTGCGACCTTGGCCAACGGTGCCCTTTCCGAGGCAGGGCATGACTTACCGCGGGGCCGGCAAGAAACGCGATTGATAAAGGTCGTGCAGTCCATGCTGTCTCCTGCGAGGGCCTGATGCCAGGCCACCATGTTGTTTGTGGCTGCAATTGTGGGTAACCTCATCCATATCTTCAAATAGTTCTTATACCGTAATCACATAGCAATCCAGCTATGCATGGAGGAGGCGCGTGCGCGGATTCGACCCATATCTCACTTTCCAGAAACTTGAAGTTTTCTGCACCGTGGCGGAGCTCGGCAGTGTGACGCGCGCAGCCGACAGGCTGTGCATTGCGCAACCCGTCGTCACTGCGCACCTGCGCAGCATGGAGGCCCGGCTGGGGTATCCCCTGGTGGCGCGTGCCGGCAGGAACATCGCGCTCACCGAAGCAGGAGAGCGTGTCTATCGTTGGGCGACCGAAGTCATCACGCGGACGCGCGAAA
Organism: Cupriavidus sp. SK-4; assembly: GCF_000611125.1. Lineage (NCBI taxonomy): Bacteria > Pseudomonadati > Pseudomonadota > Betaproteobacteria > Burkholderiales > Burkholderiaceae > Cupriavidus > Cupriavidus sp. SK-4. The sequence goes on along the minus strand of NZ_JFJW01000009.1, from coordinate 20,784 downwards.
TCGAGCGGGAGCTCGCAGGACTTGAGGGCGGGGGTGCCGGAAACGCGGTCGTTGCAACGTCGATGTCGATCGGCTCCTATGCATTGCCGCCACTGATAGTGGATTTCTACCGGCAGCACCCCAACGGACTGGTGACCGTTCAGATTTCAAACCCGCAAGCGGCAGTGGACGCGACGCGCATAGGGGGCTGCGATTTTGCGGTAATCCTGCTGACGGCAAAGCAAGATCTGGATGGGCTGACGGCGATTCCGCTGTGGGAGGAAGACCTTTTGCTGGTATGCGCGCCGGGCAGCCGCTGGGTCAAACAACCGTCAAGGGAACTCGACCTTCATCAGGTGCCCTTTATCAGCACGCCACGGAATCTGGCAAGGCGTGAATTGGAGGACACGCATCTGCGCAAGCATGGCCTCGAGAACCGCAGGGTCGTGCTGGAGCTGGGGCATCCTGAAGCGATGAAGCACGCGGTCCGGCAGGACATCGGGCTGAGTTTCATGCTTGCTTCCTCGATCCGCGCCGATGTGGCACGCGGAGACCTGGTGGTCCTTGATCGCCCCGACTTGCCAATGAAGATTCCATCCTACGTGGTGTACCGGGAAGACAAGCGCTTCTCCGCTTTTCAGGCAGCGCTCCTGCAGTTCATCCGCGACGCCGCGCCGCAAAACAACGCCCTGCAGGTGCATCTCAAATCATAGTTGGTGGAGTATGGATCAAGGCCTAAATAGCTAATAGACCTATCATCAACCCAAGTCTAAGCTGTAACGACGTTCCGGGCAGTAGTGCGGCGTCGTATGTCCCGGGACACGAATCGAACCACATTCGCCAACCTGAGACTAGGCCCTCCATGTGCAACTCCCATACCAATCCCGGCAGCAGCGTCGACTACGCTGAAGATCTCGATCGTCCTTCCGGCTCCGCAAGCGACACGTTGATCGAAGACCTGGTGTGCGCCAATCACATCTTGTTCGATCAGGGCATTGTCGATGCCTTTGGCCACGTCAGCGTCCGGCACGACAAGGATCCAGGCCGGTTTCTGCTGGCGAGGAACATGGCACCCGCCACTGTTACGCCAGACGACATTGTGGAGTTCAAGCTGGACGGGTCTCCAGTCAACGCGGGGGGGCGCGCCATCTACCTGGAGCGATTCATCCATGGCGAGATCTACAGGGCCCGACCCGACGTGCACGCCATCGTGCATAGCCACTCGCCTACCGTACTTCCATTCAGCGTCGTCAAGAACACCCCCTTCAGGCCCGTATGCCATATGAGCGGTTTCCTGGGCGCTGGAACACCGATCTTCGAGATTCGCGAAACTGCCGGCGACGCGACCGACCTGCTGATCCGCGATGGCAAGCTTGGCGCTGCGCTTGCGCAGAAGCTTGGCGAGGCGTCGTTTGTTTTGATGCGGGGCCATGGTTCCACCGTCGTCGGTCCCACGCTCAAGCACGCCGTCTACCGAGCGGTCTACGCAGAAGTGAATGCGCAGCTACAGGTGGGCGCTATGCGGCTTGGCGAAGTGACTTACCTCAGCCAGGGCGAAGCCGATACTGCCTGCCGGAATATCGAAACGCAAATCGAACGTCCATGGGCGCTTTGGAAGATGCGGGTGCAGCGCACCGGCGCCATGGACGGACGCTGACCTGGGCGCGTGCCGGTGCGTGTCGCTTGCTGCCAACACCGGCGCGTCTATTACTGATGCCCACATCGCTCTCGAACCGTAAGCAAAGGCTTTTCGAGAGGAACTCATAAAGGTCACGCACGAATCACGAAAACAGGAAACACCAGCCGACGGCGCTACTGACGATAACAAAAATGCCGGAATGCGGTGACGTGGAAGAGCGATTGCTGCTTCTTTACTGCACGCGCTCTAACGTGAAAGGGCCCGCAACCTGACAGGGCCCCACCCGCAGTAAATACAGGAGACAAGACATGAAATTCAATCCCGGCACAGGGATGCTTGCCCTTTGCCTTGCCACCGTGATCATTGGCGTACCTGCCTCGGCGCAGACCTACCCGACCAAGCCCATCCACATCGTCGTGCCGCTTCCGCCCGGCGGATCCAATGACGTGCTTGCCCGAATCCTGGCGCAGAAAATGTCCGAGTCTTTTGGCCAGCCCGTCATCGTTGAAAACAAGCCGGGTGCCGCAGGCAATATCGCCACCGATTTCATAGCCAAGGCCGAAGGCGACGGCTACAGCATCGCCGTTGCACCCAATCAGACCGTGGCGGTTAACCCGGTTCTGTATCCCAGGCTGCCGTTTGAGGTGAGCCGGGACCTGACGGGCATCGCCCTGCTGGGTCGCGTGCCCATGGTGCTGGTGGTGTCGCCAGGCAAGGTGGCGGCAACTTCGGTCGCCGAATTGATCGCGCTGGCCAAAGCCAACCCCGACAAGCTTTCCTATGCGTCCGCCGGCTCGGGCAGCCCGCAGCACATGGCGGCGGAAGTCTTCAAGTCCATGACAGGAACCCGCATCACCCAGATCCCATACAAAGGCTCGGCCCCCGCGCTTGTGGATTTGTTGGGTGGCAACGTGGACATGATGTTCTGCCCGATCAATTCAGCCCTGCCGCACATCCGCAGCGGCAGGCTGCGCGCACTTGGTACCAGTGGCGCGAAGCGCGTCGAGCTGCTGCCAAAGGTGCCGACGATTGCCGAGACTCTTCCCAATTTCGAAAGCGATATCTGGATCGGCATGGTTGCCCCAGCCAGGACGCCACCGGCGATCATCAACAAGCTCAATGCTGAGTTGCGCCGCTCGCTGGCGCTACCCGATGTACAGGGCAAGCTGGCCGAGCAGGGCATCTATGCGGAAACCAGCACGCCCCTCGAATTCACCAGGCTGATCGCCAGCGACCAGAAGCGCTGGGCAGAGGTGATCAGGGCCGCAAACATCAAGCCCGAATAATTCTCTTCTTTTCATTTTCACCTGGGAGTTTCCATGAACGTTCCCTCCGGTCCCTCCGTGCGCCGCGATATTCCCACGCCTTCCGAACCGGATGAAGCCGTCTGGGCCAGTGACGCGATTGCCGACATGCTGCGCGCGATGAACATCCCCTATGTGCTGCTCAATCCTGGCGCAAGTTTTCGCGGCCTGCATGACAGTATCGTGAACCACCTGGGCAATGAAAAGCCGCAGATGATGGTGGTGCTCCATGAAGAGCATGCGGTGGCCATCGCGCACGGCTACACCAAAGTTACTGGCAAGCCGCTGGTGGCCATTGTGCACAGCAATGTCGGGCTGATGCACGGCTCCATGGCTATTTTCGATGCCTGGGTGGATCGCGTGCCGGTCATTGTGCTGGGTGCCACCGGACCGGTCGACGCGAACAAGCGCCGGCCGTGGATCGACTGGATTCATACGGCGCAGGACCAGGCCGCGCTGGTGCGCCACTTTATCAAGTGGGATGCGCAGCCGGCTTCGATTCCGTCCGCGCACGAAGCGCTTCTGCGGGGCCGCCAGATTGCCACCACCGCACCCAAGGGCCCGGTCTACGTCTGTTTTGATGCGGCACTGCAGGAATCGAGGCTGGCTGAGCGGCCGGCGATTCCCGAGCCGGCGCGCTATCTCGCGCCGCCGCCGGCCCGGCCTTCGGATGACATCGTGGCGCAGGCGGCAGCGCTTCTGTCAGAAGCCAGCCGCCCGGTGATCCTGATGGGCCGCGTGTCCCGGGACGTCGAAGGCTGGGAGCAGCGCATCCAGCTGGCCGAAACTCTGAACGCTGAAGTGCTGACCGACCTGCGTGTCGGCGCGGCCTTTCCGACCGACCACCCGCTGCACGCAGCGCCCAGCGGTGCCTTCCTCACAGCTAATGCACAGGCAGTCTTGCGCGAAGCCGACGTGGTGCTCAGCCTGGACTGGCTGGATCTTTCAGGAACGCTGAAGCAGGCCTGGGGAGACAAGCCCGTCGGCAGCAAGATCATCCAGGTCTCCGTGGACCACTACAGCCACAATGGCTGGAGCATGGACCACCAGGGCCTGCCGCCGGTCGATGTCTTCATGTTGTGCGAGCCTGAGCCGGCCGTGGCCTTGTTGAACCAGCACGTCAAGCCGCGCGAGACGCCGGCGCCCGCCAAACGGCCGCTTCCCCCGGTCTCAGTGACGCTGCCCGTGCCAGGCGCCACCAGCGGTAGCAACATTACGGTGACCACGCTGGCGGCCACCTTAAAGCGCGCCGTTGGTGAGCAAGAGGTTTGCCTGATGCGCCTGCCGTTGAGTTGGAGTGGCGAGATGTGGGACTTCCGGCACCCATTGGACTTTCTAGGGTACGACGGCGGCGGGGGCATTGGCTCGGGCCCCGGCATGTCGATAGGCTCTGCGCTGGCCCTCAAAGGCAGCGACCGTCTACCGGTCGCGGTGATCGGCGACGGTGACTACATGATGGGCGTCAACGCGCTCTGGACGGCCGCCAATGCACGCATCCCAATGTTGATGGTGGTGTGCAACAACCGTTCATTCTTCAACGACGAGGTGCACCAGGAGCGCGTCGCGCGCCAGCGCAAGCGGCCGATTGAGAACCGCTGGATAGGCCAGCGCATCAGCGACCCACCGCCCGACCTCGCCATGATGGCGCGCGGCCAGGGGCTTACCGGCATCGGCCCAGTCGAGGACGCCGCCGAACTGGAAGAAGTCCTGCGCGATGCCATCGCAGCAGTCAAGAAGGGCGAGACCGTGGTGGTCGACGTGGTGGTGCAAACCGGCTACAGCCCGGCCATGACGGCGGGCCTGACGCGGTCGAAGGACTGATTGCGCTCCGGCGCCCGGCATTTCTATTGTTGAGGACACAGAACCTATGCGCGCACACGAAATTCCCCCTGGCGTCTTGCCGACGCGACGCGAACTGTACTACGGCGGTGCGTGGCACACCCCCAAGGCGGGCGGCTACGCCGAGACCATCAACCCGGCTTACAACGAGACCATTACCACTGCGCCGCTTGCCGATGAGGCCGATGTGGCCGCCGCGGTGCAGGCGGCCCATGCAGCTTTTCCAGCCTGGGCCGCCACGCCACCCGTTGAGCGGGGGCGCTACCTGCGCAAGGCCGCCGCGGTGTTGCGCGAGCATGCCAAGCCGCTGGCGCTGCTGGACTCGCTCAACAATGGCAATCCGGTGTCGGCTCTGGCCATGGACGCGGCCTTTGCTGCCGACTGTCTGGAGTACTTCGCAGGCCTGGCCACGGAAATCAAAGGGGAGACCATCCCCATGGGCGACGGCAACCTGAACTACACCATGCAGGAGCCGCTAGGCGTTATCGCCCGTATCGTGGCGTATAACCACCCACTCATGTTTGCCGCTGCACGCCTTGCCGCGCCGCTGGCGGCCGGCAACACCGTGGTGGTGAAGTCGCCCGACCAGGCGCCGCTGTCCATCCTGCGGCTAGCCGAACTGGTGGGCGATATCTTTCCGGCCGGTGTTGCGAATTTCTTGTGCGGCGGTCGTGAATGCGGCGACGCCATGGCACGACACCCGCTGGTGCGCAAGATCACGCTGATTGGCGGAGTGCCCACAGGCCGCGCCGTCATGAAGACCGCTTCGGACAACCTCAAGCCTGTACTACTGGAACTTGGCGGAAAGAACGCGCTGATTGCCTACCCCGATGCGGATCTCGACAAACTTGTGAACGGCATCCTGGGAGGTATGAACTTCACTTGGTCGGGTCAGAGCTGCGGCTCCACTAGCCGCGTCTTTCTGCATGAGTCCATCCATGACCAGGTACTGGAGAAAATCGTCCAGTTGCTGCCGGAGCGCCACAAGCCCGGGATCCCGACAGACCCCGAGACCACGATGGGCTCGCTCGTCAGCCGTGCACAACTGGAAAAAGTGCAGGGCTATGTGGCTAAGGGTCTGGAAGATGGCGGACGGCTGGTGTGCGGTGGCAAGCAGCCGGACGCCCCTGCTCTGAAGGACGGCTTCTTCTACGAAGCTACTGTGTTCGCCGACATGAAGCCGCACATGCGTTTGGCTCAGGAAGAAGTGTTCGGCCCCATCATGTCGGTTTTCAAGTGGAGCGACGAAGACGCGTTGTTCGAGCAGGTCAATGGCGTGGAGTTTGGCCTGACTGGCTCGATCTGGACGCAAAGCCTGAACACGGCGCATCGTGCAGCCAAACGCATGCACACGGGCTATGTGTGGATCAACAACTCCAGCCAGCACTTCATGGGTGCGCCTTTCGGCGGCGTGAAGCAGTCGGGCATAGGCCGTGAGGAATGCTTTGCCGAGTTGCTGGAGTTTACGTACACCAAGAATGTGAACCTGAAGCTGGCTTAAGGCGCTGGCCGGACTCAGCCCCGGGCGGACCGGGGCCGTGGGGCTCCAGTGTGGCACGCTTCAGAAATCGGACAGTATTGCAGCACAAGGGCCTCGCTGTTGAGCACAAAAAGCTCAATCGCGGTTTCCAATTGACCGACCACCAGCTCACCCGTCTTTGGTAAGAAAAATCGCGGGTGAAGCCGGTCCACCCGTCGATCTCCTTCAGCAGTCCGGCAATCTTGACGCAGCCGAGTGCCGCTCCTATGTCCGTCTGCGCCTGCAGCAGTCGCTCGCTCAGGGCTGACGGACGTCTGCGTCCCGGCCAACTCGTCGTCCAATCAGTACACTGCCAGTGACCGAAGTTGCCAGCTACTGCCGTTGGGCTGCCCCGAGGGTCAACAATGGTTAGGGGCTGCTCGCTGAGGCCGCAGGGAAGCGGCGGCGGGCCGATAAGGTCCGATAACGGGCGCTTATTCCCGCCTGTCCCGTAAATCCTGCCTTGACCAGCGTGCGACCCCGAGAGCACCGTCGCGCACCACTCCGGACAGGCATTAGGGCGGGCTTTTCATACTGATGGGCTCGACAAAACTCGAGGGCGTCACCGCCATGGCGCATCGTTTGCCTGAACGCGAGGAAGGCCGCAAGGAAAGGGCTTCTGCGGCACACGAATACTTAAGGTTCCAAAGGGACTCGAACGCCGCATATGGCCAGAGCGGTTGAATCGGCGACTGCGGTCGTATAATATATCTATGTTTTGTAGATACATATAGAGGGTGAAATGGAATTCGCCAAAATCTTCCGCCATGGTGGCTCCCAGGCCGTACGGCTGCCCAAGGATTTCCGGTTTGACAGTACGGAAGTCCGTATCCGTCGGCACGGGGCTGCGGTGATCCTGGAACCTGTCCCGCAAGACTGGGCATGGCTGAGCCCGCTGATCGGACCGGTTGATGCCGATTTCGAGTCGGCAGCGGTCACCCAACCTGCTGGACAGGAGCGTCCTGGACTGGATGTGTTCGAATGAAATATCTGCTCGATGCCAACGCAGTGATAGCGATGCTCAAGGGAGAGCCAACCATGCTTGAACGACTGCGTGCGCACCTGCCGTCCGATTTCGGGCTGCCGTCAATCGTTGCCCATGAGCTGTTCTATGGTGCCTACAAGAGTCAGCGGGCGGCTGCGAACCTAGCACGCATCGAAGCTTTGCAGTTCGAGGTGGTACCGTTTGATGCCGAGGACGCTCAGCATGCCGGAGAGATTCGCGCGCAGCTGGCGGCCGTCGGTACGCCGATCGGCCCTTATGACGTCTTGATTGCGGGGCAGGCGAGAGCGCGTAACCTGATTCTCGTGACACACAATATCCGGGAATTCGCCCGCGTCGCGCAACTGACGGTCGAAGATTGGCATACCGGTCACTGACTGTACCTAAATCGCCGCTGCTCGCGTTACCTTTGCATCGGCTGTCGGTCTGGGCAAGCTCGGTACGCTGTGCCACAATTCGCGAGCGGTCTTGTTCAGCAAGGCTCACTTGAATCCGCCCCAACTCTATCGCACGCTGTCTCCGACCGGGAATCCCGTACTTAGCAATCTCTCGGCTATCCATCAGAGCGATGGCAATGCGCTTGGCGCTCCGTGCTGCGCATGAGGAGCCGGCTCATTCATAAAGTTCAGTTGCGCCTTGGCAGATGCCTTCACCTGAGGGCAGGCCATGCGGCGGCTATTTGAACATAACGCCCGTACACCAAAATTTTGCTGGTTGCTGGGGTGGTATGTTTGATTGGGAGAGAAGGGCAGGGTGCGAGCGCCGCCGGCACCTCAGTCGGCCATCGACGCGCAAGCGTTCGACTCGTTAGAAGAGTCGAAATGCGCAGCGGCATACACGGCATTGCACGCCCAGACTTCTTCCTCGTCCTTCTAGAAAGTGACCCATTTGCCGTCGCTGACGCAATGGGCGCCAGGGAAGACTTCGGCATGGCGGCCGGCGGCCAACTCCCGCATATGAGGCCGGATGTATGGCTGCAATCTCCACCTTCGAGCCATCGATCTTGAAGCCCTGGCAATAGACGTCGACCGCCAGAAGCCGGTCAATGGATCGTAGCAGCCTGGGGCATTCCCCTACTTGCCCCGCTGTGGATGGCTGCTGTTTCCGCCGGTTGATGAACTGGTGCTTGCCCGTCTCGCAGCTCTGACTCACGTTAACGTCGACAGACTAGTGGCGATCCAAAACACCAGCAGCGTGGGTGTCCGACCGACGCGGCCTTTCATTCTGCTTCGAGTGCCTCGCTCTGAATCCCCTCGATGTCTTTTCGCCTCGCTGGAAACGTGAGTGGCTGAATCCGGCGGCAACTGTCTGTGAAATTCACGATCACCGCTCCAGGCCACCTCAAGATGTCATGAAAGACGCTTTTCGTCAGGCGCCTGAATTCCCGAAGGAGAACCTGTGCGGCCAAACGTTTTTTGGCCTGACTAACCGGCCCGTCACGCTTCAAGAATCTCAAGACCGTTCTCGGCACACCATTGTCTCAGCGCTCTTTCGACAGAGTCGGCTTCAAACGTATACCAGACCTCGAGAACGCCCTCGCGCCGCAGCAAATCCTTGAAGCGCGAGTAAGCCCCTTGCCGTTGGAAAAATCCTTCGACCTGGTCGTAACACGCAGGCAGCTCTTGTGCGACAAAGCGTAAGGCGAGAGTTCTTCCAAGATCGAGATCGTTCTTATGTGGTATCGCAAGGTATCGGTCGGAAGTTTCAAGGTCGTCAGGAATATCCTCGTCGAACGCGTCATTGGAATCAGAGGTCCAATAGACTCTGCCCGTATCGAGCGAGACATACGCGTTGTGCTCCATCGGCGCCGCGTAGCTAACGAAGTCGAAGGCCATAGAAAGATCCTCGTGTTTGACTGCGACCATGGCTCTACTCCCATAGGTTGTCGCGTGCGAGTTGTACGGGCTCGGAGATATTCGGCGACCGCGGTTAAACGACTCAATGTGACGCAATCCAGCTGCGAACATTTGGCCCTTAGCCTTTACCCAAGGGCAACGCTTCATAGTACCGCAGCGCGCTTCGCAGCTCTGCGCGACCCATGGTCACCGCGTCCGCTAGTTCGCTTTGGGCTACCTTATGCGCCGACTCATGTCGCCCGCCTCTCTGTTCGAAGTGGCGGAGAACGGCGTACTGACCTACGGCTTGTACCGGCCGGCTACTGCCGTGACCCCCAAGCCAGGAGCCCAGGTCATCGCCGCGGCCACCGGGGCGAGGCGGGCGGAAGCGCGGTCCGGCCATGCGGACTACTTCGCATATCACGCTGTACCCACAAACTCGCGAGTGCTTGGCGCATTCCGCTATCACGTCACTGACATATGGCGGCGCACGCTCCGGCGACGCAGCCAAAAGGACGCAATGACATGGGAGCGAATGAACCGGCTCGCAGATGCTTGGCTCCCGCAACCTCGAATCCTCCATCCATGGCCCGATCAGCGTTTCGCCGTCAAACACCCGAGGTAGGAGCCCGGTGCCCGAATTGGGCACGCCGGGATCTGTGCGGGGGGTGCTCAGTAATGGGCATTCCTACCGCGTAATGGGTGTCCGATGAAACGGGGCAACCCCAGTCGACGATGGATCACGCATATTTTTCTTATTTCTCCTTCTGAAAAATTTCATGTCAGCTTGCGTGACGGTTGCGGCTAGATTGGGCGCAAAGTGCGTACGGTACACAATGTTTGCGGCCGACTTCCCTTTGGAACTGTAGTCCAGGCTTCGTAGGAAACAGGAACTTGTCGAGCCCTGTGCCGGGATCCGCCTGGGCAACATCAGCCACCAACTTATCAGGCTTACTTCATCCAGGCGCCAGCGTTCACCGGTTCGTTAGCCGGAAGTTGCCGTGTTCATGAACGATTGTGCCAATGGGGTCTCCAGGTCCGCGGGGGTAACCGGCAAACGGCCACTGGGAGGATGGGGGATGAATCGTTGGCTTATACATATGTTCCGTCATGTCGGAGCATGGCTGTTCGCCAGTCTGACGCTGATCGCCTTTAACGCGTATGCGCAAGCTGCGTCGGACCAGCCGGCTCCCTTCAAGCCTGAAGAACTCGAGGCACTGGTCGCGCCCATCGCCCTCTACCCCGATTCGGTGCTGTCCCAGGTCCTGATGGCCTCCACGTATCCGCTCGAGATCGTGCAGGCTGCACGCTGGGTCAAGGCCAATCCGAAAGTGAAAGGCGATGCCGCCCTGAAGGCGGTCGAGAGCCAGCCCTGGGATGTCAGCGTGAAGTCGCTAGTGGCGTTTCCCCAGGCGCTTGAGCCGATGAACGACAAGCTCGACTGGACGCAAAAGCTGGGCGATGCCTTCCTCGCCCAGGAGAAGGATGTGCTGGCGGCGGTGCAGCGGCTGCGGTCGCGAGCGCAGCAATCGGGGAACCTCAAGTCGAACGAGCAACAGAACGTGATCGTGGAGTCGCCTCCGGCTCCGGTCCAGGGGCAGCCCAGCCAGACTGTTGTGCGGATTGAGCCCGCGAACCCGGAGGTCATTTACGTGCCGGCCTACAATCCGACCGTTGTCTACGGCGCCTGGAGCTCTCCCGCCTATCCACCTTACTACTGGCCACCATATCCTGCCTACTATCCGGGCGCAGCGCTGGCCACTGGCTTTGCATGGGGCGTCGGCCTAGCCGCTGCCGGGGCCATCTTCGGCAACTGCAACTGGGGTGGCGGCGACGTGAACATCAACGTCAACAAGGCTGCCAATATCGACCGGAACTTTGACCGCACCAAGGTGCAGGGGGGTGGACGATGGCAGCACGATGCCTCGCATCGGAAAGGCGTGGCGTACCGGGATAACGCTTCGCGTGAGAAGTTTGGTGGCAGGAGTTCCGCCGGTTCCGACAGGCGCAATGATTACCGTGGTCGCGATGGCGGTCGGGGCAGCTCGGACCGGGCGTCTGCGGCCGATCGCGGAGGGCGTGGGGGGGCGGACCGGGCGTCTGTGGCCGATCGCGGAGGGCGCGGCGACCGCAGTGGTGCCGGAGACCGCGGCGGCGTGTCGAATCGTGCCGGGAGCGGGCGTGGCGGCGGCGCGGGCGGCGGTCGGGAGAACGCGTTCCAGGGCGTAGGCGGGGGTGGCGCCGCGGCCCAACGTGACTTTGACCGGGGCCGATCCAGCATGCAGTCTTCTGGACACCGCCAAAGCGGTGCGGCCAGAGGAGGCGGCGGTGGTCACGGCGGCGGCGGATTCGCAGGCGGAGGCGGCCGTGGCGGAGGCGGTGGTGGTGGGCGTGGCGGCGGTAGGCGCTAATCTTGGGGGATGCGATCATGGACTCGATACAACGACTTCCTCGGTCCCGGTCTTGCGCCTGGGGCAGCGCCATCGCCATGGTGCTGGCGCTATTGACCTTGGGGATCGCCCCAGCTCATGCGCAGAAAAACTTCAGCTCGCCCGAGGCTGCTATGAACGCATTTGGCGAGGCGGTTGCCACCAGCGACGACGATGCGATGAAGTCCCTGCTTGGTGCCAATTATCACGAACTGATCCCTCCGGTTGGCGCAGAGATTCGCTACCGCTTCCTTGAGGCCTGGAGCCAATCGCATGCCATTCGCCCCGAAGGGGGCAACCGCGCTCGGATTGCGGCCGGCAATGACGGCTGGACCTTGCCGATTCCACTGGTGAAAACGGCCAAGGGATGGCATTTCGATACCCGCGCCGGCGTTGCCGAAATGCAGTTGCGCCGCATCGGCAGCAACGAGCTGGCGGTGATGCAGACCTTGCTGGCCGTTTGCGATGCGCAGAATGAGTACACGCAGATGGCCCAGAAGACGCAGGGTATGTCGGTGTACGCGGCGAAGCTCGTCAGCTCGCCCGGCAAGCACGACGGCCTGTACTGGCCAACCAAGCCCGGCGAGGCGCAAAGCCCGCTGGGACCAGCGTTCCTTGAGGCCGGCATGCGTAGCAGGGGCCAGGGAGGCTACTACGGTTATCGCTACAAGCTGCTTACCTCGCAGGGAAGCCATGCTCCGGGTGGCAAGTATGACTATCTCGTGAATGGCAAGCTCTTCGGTGGATTTGCGGTGATCGCGTGGCCGGTTCGCTACGGCGACACCGGCATCAAGAGCTTCATGGTCAGCCACGATGGGCGAGTCTTTGAGCGTGATCTTGGACCGGATAGCGCAGCCAAGGCCGTGGCGATCCGGTCATTCGACCCGGGGCCGGGCTGGACCGAGGTGACGCCGTGACACGCACGCTGCTTGCCTGCCTGCCGTCGAGCGATGATGTCGACGGCATTTTCCGATATTTGGCCTAAACCGAAGGTGAGTCATGTCTATTCTCTTGCTTGGGAACCTCGACGCTAAAACCACTGATGAGGAAATCGGCGCCTTCCTGGTGAAGTACGGATTCCCGGAATACACCAGCATCGAACACATGGAAGGCGACGGCACCAGGCCTGCCGTGCGGCTGACCTTCGATACCCTCGACAATGACACCCTGGACAAGCTACGGAGGCGTATTCACGATATGTTTTGGAAAAGTCACAAGATCACGGCTCTCATAATGAGAGAGCGCTTCAGCTGAAGCGAGGGGCGCATAGAACACTCTGAATGAGTGCAACGCAAGTCTGATCAGGGGATACACCATGAAACGCATGTCATTGCTGGCCGCTGCGGTGTTGGTAGCGGCTAGCGCTTCTGCGTGGGGGCAAACCGAAACCCGCGTGGATATTACGCAGTCACCCGGACAGGCGACAGCGACCGGCACGGCAAAGCTCACCGCCAAGATCGTCAAGATCGATGCGCCGACGCGAACGGTTTCGCTCAAATCCGCCGACGGCAAGACCACGGACCTAGTCGTGGGACCGGAGGCGAGGAATTTCGAACAGCTCAAGGTCGGCGATACCGTCACGATAGAGTACAAAGAAGCCCTGACCATGAGCCTCAAGAAGGATAAGGGGCCGCTCGCAATGCACGAGCGCGAGACCTCGGACCGTGCTGCGCCGGGAGCAAAGCCAGGTGGCACAGTCGGCCGGGAAGTGACCGTCACGGCGGACGTTGTAGCGGTCAATACCAGCGCCAAGACCGTGACCCTGAAGGGGCCGAAAGGGCGCACGGTGGACCTCGTGGTGGGGGATCCAGACCGTCTTAAGGGCATCAAGAAGGGCGATCGGGTCGAAGCAGTCTATACCGAGGCCGTTGCGGTGTCGGTGCAGCCGGCCGCGGGCAAGTAGCAGCACCGGAGCCAGGACGAGCCAAGCCCGGGCTCCCATCCTGGCGTCCGCAGTCGGGGGCGCAGCCAATTCGGTATTTCGCCACGGCGAACCGCCCCCGGCCCCCCTTGGCTCTTCTGTCACAGAATTTCCAGCGGAGATCGACATGGATGCAGCAAAGCAACTGGTTCACGCGCGTGAAGTTGGCCTGAAGACCGGCATGGTGCTGCAAAGGCGCCTGAAGATTGCGCAGGAGGCCTATCGTGGACGCGTCCAGCAGGCCGTTGGGGATCCGAGCGCCGGCCCGCCCACGCCGATGGCCGGCATGGATCCGATGAGCGGCTATGCATATGCCATCGACGGCATGCAGCGTGCCATTCTGTTCTGGGACACGCTTAGGCAACGGGGCAACAACTTTGTCGAAAATGCCATGCAGGGGCTCAAGCCGGTCCTGCATTTTGGCTACGAGACCGTTTTGGACGGGCGCCAGTTCCAACGGCCCGTCAACTATGCCCTGTTGAAAATTACACCGCCCGATGGCGTGACGATCGACGATAGCCGTCGCCCCTATGTCATCATCGATCCCCGCGCCGGCCATGGCCCCGGCATCGGCGGTTTCAAGGACGACTCGCAGGTGGGCGTGGCGATGCGTGCCGGCCATCCGGTGTATTTCGTCATCTTCTTCCGCGACCCCGAGCCGGGGCAGACCCTGCTGGACGTGTGCGAGGCCGAGCAACAGTTCATCAGAAAAGTGCGCGCGCTGCATCCGCACAGCGCCAAACCAGCGATCGTCGGCAATTGCCAGGGGGGGTGGGCCGCGATGATGCTTGGGGCCTCGGACCCGGACGACGCCGGGCCGATCGTGATCAATGGCGCACCGATGTCGTACTGGAGTGGTGCCTGGAGCGCGGGTGAAGGCGACAATCCGATGCGTTATTCCGGCGGGCTCCTGGGCGGCACTTGGTTGGCTTCGTACACGGCGGATCTGGGCAACGGCAAGTTTGACGGCGCCTGGTTGGTGCAGAATTTCGAGAACCTGAATCCGGCCAACAGTCTCTGGGACAAGTACTACAACCTGTACAAGAAGGCCGATACCGAACCGCCGCGCTTTCTGGAATTCGAGCGCTGGTGGGGCGGCTACTACCTGATGAACCGCGAGGAGATCGAATGGATCACGCGCAACCTGTTCGTCGGCAACAAGCTCTGGGACGGTGACGTCAAGAACGCCGGCGGCAAGGCGTTCGATCTACGCGAGATCCGCTCGCCTATCGTGCTGTTTGCCTCGATGGGCGACAATATTACCCCGCCACAGCAGGCATTCAATTGGGTGGTGGATATCTATGGCAGTACCGAGGAGATCAAGGCTCGCGGCCAGGTGATCGTCGGCATGTTGCACCGCAGCGTCGGCCATCTCGGCATCTTCGTCTCCGGCACGGTCGCGAAGAAGGAGCACGCGCAGATCGTCTCGGTGCTCAAGAGCATCGAATTGCTGCCGCCGGGGCTCTACGGCATGGTCATCCATGAGCGCAAGGGCAGCGCTGGCGTGGACTATGAGGTCGAGTTTGAGGAGCACTCGCTCGAGGAGATCGCCAGCAGGCTTAACCGCTTTGATCGCGTCGACGAGAAGCCGTTCGAGACGGTCGCCAACCTGTCGGACTTCACGCAGCGCGCCTACGAGCTTTTTGCGCAGCCTTACGTCCAAGCGGTGTCCAATGAGATGACAGCGCGGGTGCTGCGCGAATTCCATCCGCTGCGCATGCAGAACTGGCTATTTTCGGACCTGAACCCGTGGATGGCATGGTTGAAGCCCGCGGCCGACGCGGTCAGGTCCAGCCGGCAGGCGCTGGACCCGGACCATCCGCTGCGGCAGCAGGAACAAGCGGGGGCGGAAATCCTCAGCGCGGGATTGGACGCCTACCGGGCCGTGCGCGATGCCATGACTGAGTACACATTCTTCAACGTGTACGCCAACCTGTTCCCGTTCCTGTCAGGGAGCGAGCCTCCCGCCCGCGCGGGCACATCGGCCGCTACCGCCCCGCAGGACCTGCCGGAAGTCAAGACGGCGCTGGCCGCAGTTGGGCGTGGCGGATACGCCGAGGCCATCGCCCGGCTCGCCTGCCTGCTGAGCCGAAAGGGCGAACCACTGCCGCTGTCCAGGCTAGAGTTGCGCAAGGAACTGGTGACGGACTATGCGGATCTGCTGCCGGAACTGGCGCCCGACGCCTGGCGCAAGATCCGCGGTCAGCAGGAACTGATCGCGCGGTACGCGCCCGAGCAGGCGCTTCAGACCCTGCCGGTACTGCTCAGGCATCAGGCCGACCGGCAGCGGCTGCAGGCGTTGGCGGAGAAGCTGCGTACCGATGAGCGCCTGCTTGGCGCCACGCCCACCGCTGAGCAGGCGGCAATGCTTGAGCAGATCCGCACGCTACTTAGCGCCAAGCCGGGACGCGTGGGCGGCACGGCCGTCCTGAAGCGCGCGTTCTAGCGCGCCGTGGGTCGCCTGCATCGCCGGCGACCGACACCAATGACCCTGATGCAGGAGCAAACCGTGAACGCCAAGCATGAGAAGTACCAGCGTCTGATCGATTTCTGCAAGACGATGCCGCCCACGCCTACCGCGGTGGTGCATCCGTGCGACCAGTCTTCGCTCGAAGGCGCGGTGGAGGCCGCACGGCTGGGCCTGATCGCGCCGATCCTGGTCGGGCCACGCTCGCGCATCGAGGACGCTGCGCGCGCAGCCGGTCTCGACATCCGCGAATACCCGATCGTCGATGCCGATCATAGCCATGCGGCAGCGGCGGCCGCCGTGCAGCTAGTGCGCGAAGGCAAGGCCGAGGCCCTGATGAAGGGCAGCTTGCATACCGACGAGCTGATGGGAGCCGTGGTCAAGGGCGACAGCGGCTTGCGCACCGCCCGGCGCGTCAGTCACTGCTTCGTGATGGACGTGCCAGGGCACGAGGACGCCCTGATCATCACCGACGCCGCCGTCAATATTGCCCCGACGCTGGCCGAGAAGGCTGACATTCTGCAGAACGCGATCGACCTGGCCCACGCATTACGGGTCGAGGAGGTGCGCGTGGCGATCCTGTCGGCGATGGAGACGGTCAACCCGAAGGTGCCATCGACGATCGATGCCGCCGCGCTGTGCAAGATGGTCGACCGCCACCAGATCACCGGCGCGGTGGTCGACGGGCCGCTTGCCCTGGACAATGCGATCAACCTGGATGCGGCGCGGATCAAGAAGATCGATTCGCCCGTGGCGGGGCGTGCCAATGTCTTGCTGGTGCCGGACCTGGAGGCCGGCAATATGCTCGCCAAGAGCCTGACCTTCCTGGCCGGCGCCGACGCCGCGGGCATCGTGCTGGGCGCGCGGGTGCCGATCATCCTGACCAGCCGCGCC
>NZ_JFJW01000009.1:228-3939 GCF_000611125.1 Cupriavidus sp. SK-4 | reverse complement strand
TGGCGTCGTGCGCCGTGGCCGTGCTGGTGGCCAGGGCACGCCGCGAGTCCGGCCAGGTGGCGGGGTGATGCCATGGCCGCACTGATTCTGGTCCTGAATGCGGGTTCGTCGAGCATCAAGTACTGTGCCTACGATACCCATGACGACTCACTGAGGCTGGTGCTGCGCGGGAGCATCGAAGGGCTCTACACGGCGCCGGCATTCCGCGCGACTGATGCGTCGGGGGCCGAGATCGAGACCAAGCGGTGGGACGCCGACACCGATCTCGGCCACGAGGGGGCCATCGCCTTCCTGGCGGACTTCCTGCGCGGCCATGGGGAAGGGCATACGCTGAGCGCAGTGGGGCACCGGGTTGTGCACGGGGGAGTACGCTTCACCCAGCCGGCAAGGGTGACGGAGGCACTGCTGGCAGAACTGGACACGCTTTGCCCGCTCGCGCCTCTGCACCAGCCACACAATCTCAAACCGATCCGCATCCTTGCCGAACGGCGCCCTGAGTTGCCGCAGATCGCCTGCTTCGATACCGCCTTCCACCGGGCGCAGCTCGAGGTGGCACAGGCATTCGCATTGCCCGCGGCGATCACGGCGCGAGGCGTCAGGCGCTACGGGTTCCACGGGCTGTCGTACGAGTACATCGCGGGGGTCCTTCCGAGCGTCGATGCCGGCGCAGCAGCAGGACGCACGGTCGTGGCCCACCTCGGTAACGGCAGCAGCATGTGCGCGCTGGTGGCGGGGCGCAGCGTCGCCAGCACCATGGGCTTTACCGCGGTGGATGGCCTGCCGATGGGAACGCGCTGCGGCAGCCTCGATCCGGGCGTGATTCTGTACTTGATGAGCGAACTCGGCATGGATGCTCGGGCCATCGAGGACCTGATCTACCGCAAGTCGGGCCTGCTCGGCGTCTCTGGCGTGTCGAGCGATATGCGCGCGCTGCTTGCGAGCGACGATCCGCAAGCCCGCTTTGCTATCGAGTTGTACACCTACCGCGTCGCCCGCGAGCTTGGCTCGCTGGCTGCCGCCGCGCAGGGGCTGGATGCGCTGGTCTTCACTGCAGGCGTCGGCGAGCATGCCGCGCCGATCCGCGAGCGTGTATGCGAGCTGGCGGCATGGCTTGGCGTGAGCGTGGATCCCGCCGCCAATGCCAGCGACGGACCGCGTATCAGCTTGGCCTCGAGCCGTATCCCTGTTTGGGTCATCCCGACCAACGAGGAACTGATGATTGCCAGACATACCAGGGACGCCCTTGCAATGCCTACACGATGACCGCCGTTATAGCCCATCAAGGCAGCGGCTTGGTCTTGACGGCTCACTGGCAAAAATGAATCCGGGAGAGAGTGCCATGACTGCAGCGCCGCAACAACCGATCCTCAACAACGCCCGCGCACTCATCTGCGGGATCGCGAACGAACACTCCATTGCTTATGGGTGCGCCAAAGCCTTCCGCGAACTGGGAGCAGAGGTCGCGATTACCTATGCCAGCGAAAAGGCGCGCCAGTTTGTCGAGCCGGTGGCGCAGGAGCTTGACGCTTCCATCTTTCTGCCCCTGGATGTCACGAACCCAGCGGAAATGGACGCGTTGTTTGGTCGAATCAGCGAGCAGTGGGGAAGACTCGATATTCTGGTGCATTCGATCGCCTGGGCGCCGAAAGACGCTTTGCAGGGAGGCCTGCTCAATTGTTCGGCCGAAGGCTTTGCCAAGGCCATGGATGTGTCCTGCCACTCCTTCGTACGCATGGCGCGGCTGGCGGCGCCCCTGATGAGCGATGGTGGCACCATGTTCACCATGAGCTACCACGGCGCCAACAAGGTGGTGCCGAACTACAACGTCATGGGTCCGGTGAAGGCCGCCCTGGAAGCCGTGTCACGGTACCTCGCGTACGAGTTGGGCCCGCGCGGCATCCGCGTGCATGCGATCTCGCCAGGGCCACTGCAGACGCGCGCTGCATCCGGACTAAAGGGCTTCGATCTGATGCTCGCTGACGCCGTGGAACGCGCTCCACTTGGCGAGTTGGTCGACATCATGGATGTCGGATACACCTGCGCCTTCCTGGCTACGACCTACGCCAGGCGGCTATCGGGCGAAACGCTGTATGTGGATGGCGGCGTCAATATCATGGCATGACGCCAGCAAGTAGCCCGTTGACTTGGCGGGAGGCAAAAAGGCGGCGTTCGATGCCTGTGACGCCTGCCTTAGGCGGCCGCCATCGATTCAACGAACTCGCTTTCTTTCCTTACAACAACGTTGCCATGCAAGACAAGTCTGAAGCGACAAACTTTGTGCCGTTCAATGTATCCCTGTGCAATGAACGAGAAGTGCTAGTGCGGGAGATTACCGGAGATGACAAGGCCGGCCTGTTGGCGGCGTTCAACAAGCTTTCGGCAGATGCGCGTTACGCGAGATTCATGGCTGCCTGCAGCAGTTGCCGGAGGCGATGCTCGAACAAGCGACGCATCCCTCGGTTGAGCGCGAGTTCGCACTGGTGGCAATTGCCACGGAAAACAAGGTGTCGTCTATTGTGGGTGGTGCGCGCTACGCCGCCGCACCGGGCAGCGATACCTGCGAGTTTGCGGTAACGGTAGACGATGACTGGCATAGGCTTGGCTTGGCCCGCCGACTGCTGGGCACTCTGATCGACATCGCTCGGAGCCGCGGCTTTCGATGCATGGAAGGATATGTCTTATCGTCGAATACCGGCATGCGGCGACTGGCCAAACGTTTTGGATTTTCCGACTTAGCATGTCCAGACGACGCCACGCTACGCGTGGTGACCCTTGCGCTGCAAGACAGTGAGCGTAAATGCTA
The DNA here is from genome assembly GCF_000611125.1 of Cupriavidus sp. SK-4. Classification (NCBI taxonomy): domain Bacteria; kingdom Pseudomonadati; phylum Pseudomonadota; class Betaproteobacteria; order Burkholderiales; family Burkholderiaceae; genus Cupriavidus; species Cupriavidus sp. SK-4. The sequence continues at coordinate 1,136 of NZ_JFJW01000009.1, read as the reverse complement.
GGTGCAGGCGTCTTGCTGCAATGTCCTCCATTTTGACCTGATCCAGAAAAAATCTGTGCCACGCGTCCGGCGGCTTATCCGGGTCGGTGACATAGCGGGCGCCAAGCATGGTCGGGCCAGAGCGTCGAATTGGCATGATCACGAGCGGTTCATCGGGCGTCGTTCGGCTGCATGTTCACCAGAAGCCAAGTACCTTCCACCAAACACTCCCCGATCACGGCGAAGATCAGCAGGTCCACCACGCACATCACAAAACCGACGCGCCACCAGGTTCCCATCGTCTTCTTCACGCCGCGGGAGATCAGGATGGCCACCACGTCATCCTGAAGGTCATGCCGATCGGGGTTATGGCGATGATGGCCATCGTGGTCCTCTCGTTCGCAACGATTGTTGTCAGAAAGATGGCTCGTTGTCGCAGGTGACCTCGACCTTGTCCAAGGGGGCGGTCGCCGATGCGCTGACCGCTTTCGACAGTCCGATAATCTGGTTGCCCTCTGGCACAGGCAGCAGCAGGGTGATCAGCACGACCGTCGTGATCAGGGCGGGGCCCAGTCGTGGACGATGGCTTGGAATTCACGCGATTGCACTGGCGATCCCGCAGTGGATGGCACCATTGCAGAGTCTGCCCCGGCTTCACACCGACGGCAGCGGTGATCACGATGATGTCCGCGTCCTGCCCGTTCTCGTAATCACCGGCATAGAAGCGTGTCCCCTGAATGCAAACAGGGCCGGGCCGCCCACCCGCCGACCAGAGGAACGCGACCGACACCACTCCAAACGGGCATGGTTCCCTAACGTCTTCCACCGCCACCTCGTCCGCCGCCAAAGCCACCGCCGAAGCCGCCAGCAGCGGCCGGAGCCTGAACGCAGGCTCGCGCTTCCGCGATTGACGTCACGCTGCACGGCGC
>NZ_JFJW01000009.1:0-104 GCF_000611125.1 Cupriavidus sp. SK-4 | reverse complement strand
ACACCCTGGCGGTGCCGCGCGTCGTGCTGCCGGCGGCCTCCCTCGAACTTGCTGGCGTAGGCAATGGCCCCGCCCAGGCCGATGCCCCATGCGATGCCTCCGAC
>NZ_JFJW01000008.1:683-9445 GCF_000611125.1 Cupriavidus sp. SK-4 | reverse complement strand
GGAAGAGTCATGACTTCTGTATAAGGAAATGGGGTAACGGTTACCGCATGCGCGAACAAACCGAGGCGTCCAGGAAATTGACGGTCTCAGGTGAAACTCTAGCTCAGGCAATGGTTCCGCGCACTATCCACCAGCAAATAGGTAGCTTTGAGTGTGAAGAGGTCACGATCCAAATTCCTTCAAACACACGCGCGAGTGCTGGCGTCGCCGACTTTCGCGCGTGCGCTGGACGTGAGGGAGATATAGGCGTGCAGGCCGGCGGGCAACTTCAGGCCAAGCCCGTCATCGACTCTATCAATCTAAGGATGCCCCCGATTCCTTGACGACTTTCGCCCATTGAACCAGTTCTCGGTTGATCAACTCAGCAAGCTGTTCTGGTGTACCTCCTGCCGCTTCGGCATACCAGGAAGTTGCAGCATAACCGGGCACTGTCTCGCCAATTGCCGGCACGTTTGGCAAGAGCGGTGAACGCTTCTCCGTTGCGACCGCCAGCCAACCGGGTGACTGCAATCGTGGCGGGTAATGACACGATCGCGTTGGGCGCACTCGAAGCCGCCAAGAGGCAAGGCATCGACGTCCCGGCCCAATTGTCAATCATCGGCTTTGACGATATGCCACTCGCTGGTTCGCCGCTAGTCGGCCTCACCTCCATACAGCAGCCAGTCGAGGCTATGGCTCGCATCGCCGCCCGCCGCATGGTGGAACGCATTCACGCCGGCGGGCTAACGCCTCCCGTGCATGATGTTCTCCCCATTAAGCTCATTCGCCGAAATTCCACGGGACATGTGGCTAATAGCTGAGCAAGCACCGTTTAGCGCCACGTGGGAGCGTCGGTCATTCACGAATCATGGTCTCGAACGGACACCCTTCTCGTCCGTTCCTGGTACAGAGTCTGCCGGCCCACGCCAAGGCAGCCCCTGTACCGCGACGCCAAGTCTATTTGGCTGTCGGCATAACAAACTCGGCGCCCTTCTCAATGCTCTCCGGCCAGCGCTGCATGATCGACTTCTGCTTGGTATAGAAACGTACGCCTTCTTCGCCGTAGGCATGCATGTCGCCAAACAGAGAGCGCTTCCAACCACCAAAGCCATGCCAGGCCATCGGCACAGGAATCGGCACGTTGATTCCCACCATACCGACTTCAATTTGCAAGCCGAATTCCCTCGCGATGTTGCCATCGCGGGTAAAGCAGCTCACTCCGTTACCGAACTCATGGGCATTAACCAGATCCACTGCGTCTGCCATGTCTTTGACTCGCACGCACGAAAGGACAGGCCCGAAGATCTCTTCCTTGTAAATTCGCATGTCGGGCGTGACATGATCGAACAAGGTCCCGCCCATCCAGAAGCCTTCTGCGCAGCCCTTTCCCGCCGTTGCCGGGTCGAATGAACGCCCATCCACCAGCAGCGAAGCGCCCTCTTCCGCGCCTTGCGCGATATAGCCAACGATGCGTTCATGCGCTGCGCGGGTAACAATAGGCCCCATCTCCGCAGCCTGATTTTCGCCGTTGAGAACCTTCAGGGATTTGGTGCGCTCCACCAGCTTAGGCATCAGGCGCTCAGCAACGTCTCCCACGAGCACAGCAACGCTGATAGCCATGCAACGCTCGCCGGCCGAACCGTAAGCGGCTCCGATAAGCGCATCGACCGCCTTATCGGTGTCGGCGTCAGGCATTACAACCATGTGGTTCTTCGCGCCACCCAGTGCCTGCACGCGCTTACCTTGGCGCGCACCGGTCTCATAAATATGGCTCGCGATCGGCGTTGAACCGACGAAACTCAGGGCTTTCACATCAGGATGCTCGACCAGTGCGTCCACCGCCACCTTGTCTCCTTGCACAACATTGAAGACGCCGTCCGGCAAGCCAGCTTCCTTCAGAAGATCTGCAATCAACAAGGATGGGCTTGGATCGATGGGGCTGGGCTTGAGCACGAAGGTGTTGCCCGTCGCGATAGCCACCGGGAACATCCACATCGGGACCATCACCGGAAAGTTGAACGGGGTGATGCCAGCAACGACACCTAGTGGCTGACGCAGCGTCCAGTTGTCCATTCCCTGCGAGACCTGCGTTGTGTAGTCTCCCTTCAGAAGTTGAGGGATTCCGCAAGCGAACTCTACAATGTCGATCCCGCGCGCGACCTCGCCCTGAGCGTCGGTGAAGACCTTGCCGTGTTCGGCTGTGATGAGGTGGGCCAGCGTATCCTTGTCCCGGTTCAGCAACTCGAGGAAACGGAACAGTACACGGGCGCGGCGGATCGGTGGGGTTTGCGACCAACCAGGGAAAGCGGCTTTGGCAGCGGAAACTGCTGACTCGACGTCCGCCGCATTGGCCAGAGCCACTTCCCCCGTGACCTGTCCAGTGGCCGGGTTCATCACAGGCTGCTTGCGCCCGGACTCTCCCCCGACTCGACGGCCGCCGATATAGTGCTCAATTGTTTTGTTCGTGCTTTGCATGACTTGCTCTCCAGTCGACAATCTGCCTGTAGTCTAAGAATCGACGGCCTCCCGGCCAAGCCCGCAACAGAGAACTACTTGTTTATTTTTCTAAACAGTCGATGACGAAGATCAAGAACAAAGACGAGATATGGGGACACCTGCACTGGCTGACCATTCTGGCGCAGCAGGGCAGCTACACCGCGACCGCGGCCTACCTGAACGTGACGAAAGGTGCTGTAAGTCAGCGCATTGCCGATCTGGAGCGCGCCGCAGGAGTGCCGCTGGTCCAGCGCACCACGCGCAGTGTCCGACTAACCGATGCCGGACAGCGGCTGGTCGATGAAGTCAGTGCGTCATTCGAGCAAATAGCGAAGGGCTTCGCCGGCGTTCGCGACGCCGCCGGTGAGCCGCGCGGCGTCTTGCGGGTAACTGCACCAGTGTCGTTCTCTCGGCAGCAACTGGTACCTCGCCTGGCTGATTTCTTTGAGACATACCCCGATATCCGAGTGGAACTGGATATGTCGGACCAGCTACGCTCGCTGGCGCTCGAAGGCTACGATCTGGCAATACGCCATACCATGGCGCCGCCCGACACCCATGTCGCCTGGACACTCTGTTCCACCCGCAGCATGTTGGTCGCCAGCAAAGCATATTTGCGAAAACGGGGTAACCCTGCGGCACCATCGGATCTCGCGCAGCATGCATGCCTTTACTATCCGCGCGCTCATGACACACCGGCCTGGCATTTCGTAGATGCGAGGCCTCGCGCGCGCATGCCGAAGGAGCGCATCACAGTCCCCGTCGCAGGCCCCCTTTGCGCCACTAACAGTGAGGCACTGCGCGACGCCGCTATCGCAGACCTGGGCATCGCCCTGGTACCTGATTTCACTGCGCAATCCGCTCTGCGGGACAGGAAGCTCGTGGAAGTACTTGAAGGCTGGCGGCCAGTGGGCGTTTTTCCGGACCAGATATTCGCGATCCGACCATATTCTGCGCACGTCCCACGCGCAGTATCGATGTTCGTCGATTGGTTGCGGCTCACCCTGCAAAGCGGTTTTCATGCGCACGACCAGTTCCACGGACCAGGGCGCAGAGCCTCCTCACCGAGAGCCTAGCACCGGCAGGGCCAACCCCTCATTGGCAGCCAGCCCCCATTGCAGTGGTTCGGAGTGCGGGGGCACCCCGCATGCCGCCAGTTCAGTGAATCTCCGGGTCGCCGAGTGCCCCAGTCTGGACCTCTGTTCCCAGAAAATCGAAGTCACAGCCGACATTGGCCTGACTGACATGCTTGAGGTAAAGCATGCCATAGCCGCGGTCGAATCGCGGCTTCGGAGGCGCCCATTCGGCTCGGCGCCGTTCCAGTTCCTCCTCGCTGACCAGAAGGTTCAGCCGCCTTCCCGGCACGTCCAGTTCAATCAGATCACCATCGCGCACAAACGCCAAGGGACCGCCAATGTGCGATTCCGGTGCAACGTGAAGCACGCAGGCACCATAGCTCGTGCCGCTCATGCGGGCATCGCTGATGCGCACCATGTCGCGCACGCCTTGTGCCAGCAATTTCTTTGGAATGGGCAGTTGTCCCCACTCTGGCATGCCGGGCGCGCCTTGAGGACCCGCTCCTTGCAGCACGATAACGCTTTCCGGGGTGACGTCCAGGTCTGGATCATCAATGCGCTCAGCAAGATCGTTGTAATCCTTGAAGACAACGGCCTTCCCGGTATGGACCAGCAGCGCGGGATCGGCCGCGGGCGGTTTGATAACCGCACCTTCCGGGGCAAGGTTGCCGCGTAGCACGGCAAGGCTGTCGGACGTTACGGTGGCACTGGAGCGACTGCGTATCACATCGTCGTTGAAAACCCGCGCACCAGAGATATTCTCGCCAAGGGTCCACCGATATCCAGCTTCTCGCTGATGTCCTCATGGCGGCAACGGACGCTGGGTGTGGCGCGCCACGGCGCTGCCAACGCCTGATGCAGGAACCCGCTGACCCCCAGATCATCGACGGTGGCCTGCCCGCAGCCGGGCTGGTCGCGCGCACGCTGATCAGTCGCTTCGTCAACCACCTGCCGTACTGCCGCCAGGAGACGATCAATGCCCGCTCCGGCACACACACGCCGCGCTCAACATTGGCTGCCTGGTCCGGGCGTGCCGGTGCGGCGCTGGAACCGCTCTATGAAGCGCACAAGCGCTTCGTACTTGCAGCAAGGGTTCTGCACGCCGACGAGACACCGGTGGCGATGCTCGACGCGGGAGCCGGCAAGACCAAGCGAGGTGAGCGCGAGCTCGCCCCCTTGAGCAGCGAGCAACGTCTGGTCAGAAGGCACACCGACGCCAAGCCGCTGTGGGCGGAACTGTATACCTGGCTGCAACTGGAGAGGTCACGTGTGGCCGATGGCTGCATCACAGCCAAGGCACTCGACTACAGCCTCAAGAACTGGCCAACGCTGACGCGCAACCTCCTCGATGGGGAGGGGTGAGCGTGGACAACAACAGCCTGGAGAACCTGATCCGTCCATGGGCCTTGGGACGCAAGGCATGGTTATTTGCGAGCAGCGAACTGGCCGGTCAGCGCGCCGCGGTCGTGATGAGCCTGGTGCAATCAGCCAAGCTTCAAGGGCACGATCCATGGGCCTGCATCACCGATGTGCTGACCCGCCTGCCCACCCACCTGAGCAGCCGCATCGACGATGCTGCTTCCCCACAACTGGCGTCCCCCACGCTGAGCGCGCCTGCCCTCTCACAACCGATCTCAACCGGCAAGGTGGGACGGCGAGACGCTTACACGATCTCCGCCAGGCTAGCAAGTGCATCCCGGCGCGCTGCCGTCGGGGATGCGGGCCGCGCCTCTCGCCTCTGGCGAGGCACAGCTATCCGGCGAGCTGTGGATCCGAAGTAAATTCGCGGGCTTCGGAGCGGGCTTGTCGTCCTGGGCCAGATATCTCCGAGCTTGGACTGGTTCGCCAAGCTCATGCGCCGTCGACGCGGCCGGCCCAAAGCTTGCCAGAGACTTTCCCTCAGGCCATCGCCGCCGGCGGACGATCGGTGTGGGTGATGTCTTCGAATACGGACGATGCCTCCAGCCTCATCCGCGTCAACACAAGGTTGCCCTCGCGCGAGGCCAACCATGCCGGACAAAATCCCCTCGCGCTTTGGTTCGGCCGTGTCCTTACGCTTGAGGAGAAAGCGAATCCAGTCGACCTAGTCTGCGCAGCGCGAGTGAAGGGACTTTCGGGGGAGTTCATTCGGGTGGAACCGATGGTATGGCCGCCACGCCGGGCGCTCATGAAATCTGGAACGAGCGACCGCTGCCGATTGCCGTATTCCAGTCGGGCAGCGTCGCCCGTGACAATGCGATCCGTAGCCTGGAGCGAGCCAGGATCGCCTACCGGATGTCCTACGAGAGTCCGAGCCTGCTCGGGCTGCTCAGCATGGTCGAAGCAGGATGGGCGGTGGCACCGCTCGCGCGATGCGCAGTCCCATAGCATTTCACCATCCTTGGCCAGCCGCAGGGACTGCCCGAACTCGCCTCGTTGGAGCTTGTCCTGGCGCGCAGCGCAAACTCCAATCGCCCGCCTTGCGACTTCCTGGCCGAACAGATCATCCTGGCGAATTCAGAGTTGGCATGGTCCCTGGGCCAGTTCGTGTTTGGCGTATGGCCTCCTTGCGCGCCTGAAGGCCGCAGCTTTCCTGCCTGGCTGATCGTGTTAGCGCGCAAAACATTTCGGAACTGCACCGGTAGTCGGCACGGTCAAGACGATACAGGCTCGAAACCAGATTGACATTGTGCGCGTAGCCCAAAAGCTGTCCGCGTTGGCTGGCCGACTTCTCTGGCGATGAGTGAAAGGGGGACAGCGTTGGGCGGGCGGTCTCCCCCCCATTAGTCTGTCGAAAACTTGCGCATACAGAGCTCAATAATTATCGGCATTGCGTTTTGCTATGCATTTCCGGGTGGTACAAATGGAGGTGTCGATAAAATCGTTAAAAATCAGTGCCTTATTATGCCCCCGGGCTCCGTCCGTTAGCCGGGCTTCAGCCGCAGCCGCTTTGGTCTCAGGTGGGCGCGGCCCGCGCAACACCCATGTGCGCGGCGTGGCCAGCATCCGCTGGGGTTTCGACACCCACGGCAGCACGGATGCCTTAGAGGTGGTCAGCAATGCGGCAATAGGCGGGACTGCCCGGCCCCTGTCGTGGAATGACTTCCTTCCCGCCGACGATGTTGGCGTGGGCCTGCGATGCCTTTGCGGACGGAGAACACTATTTACCATTATCCGAATAATGGTAAGTGATTAGCTGGATATAATGGATCACAGGGCCGAGAACCCGGCGCTGGCTTTGCCCGGTCTATGCGCTGGCCGCCCGGCCATCGTCGCCGGGCCCTGCCATTGACGCGGCCCAGACTACCCCTGCCCCAAGCCTCCATGAATACGTCGCCCCTCACGCCGAACGCACTGCCTAGCCCAGTATTGCCGGGCGGGCTTTCCGACGCCGAGCTGGTGCGCGCATGGCTAGACGCCAAGGCCGCCGCGGGTCTCGGTCTGCGCGCCAGCACCTGCAGTCAGTATGAGCTCGAGGCGCGGCGCTTGCTTTGGTATGCGGACGCGCAGGGCCGGCCTCTGGCCACCTGGCAGGTGACTCATGCCAGCGACTACCTTACCTTCTTGCGTGACCCGCCCGCGCACGCGGTCAGCAACGGCCGAGTTCGCCGCGGCAGCGCGGCTTGGCGACCGCTGCGCGGCCCGCTTTCCGAAGCATCGCGACGCCAGAGCGCAGTCATCGTGGGTAGCCTGTTCGACTGGCTGGTACGGGTTGGGGCTCTGCGGATCAATCCGTTCGCGCCAGTGCCGCGAGAGCGCTCTGCCACAGGGCCCGGCTCCCAGCGGAGGTTCCTCGAACTGGAACAGGTGGCAGCGGTATTCGAAGCGATTGAAGCACGCCCGGCGCCGACGCGGTGGGCGCAGCTACACCAGGCGCGCGACCGCCTGCTAGTTGCGCTGCTGTTCCAGACGGGGCTGCGCGCCTCCGAGGTGGCTGCACTAACTTGGGCGGATTTCGAACGCCATCCTGGCCGGTCCCGTGCGTTCTGGACCGTGCTCATCCGTCAAGCCAAGGGGGGCAACGATCAACTGGTGCCCTGCGACAACGCGATGGACGAACTGGCACGCTTTCGCCGTTTGGTAGGGCTGCCGCCCATGCCTAGCCCCACCGACACCGCAGCGGTCATCCCAGCGATCGCCGGTGGGCGTCAACGCGCTGTGCCGCCGGTCGATCCGTTTGAGCTACAGCGAAAGCTGAGCCGGCCGCTTCGTACGCGCCAGGGAATCTATGCCATCGTGCGTACAGCATTTGCGGAAGCGGCCGACCGTCTGGAGCGGGAGGACCGCAGCGAAGAGGCGGCCAGGCTCCGAGGTGCGTCGACGCACTGGCTGCGGCATACGCATGCCACGCATCTGCTACGCGCCGGCGTGCCGGTAACCGACGTGCAGCGCGCCCTGCGACACCGCGACATCAATACCACGCGGCGGTACACCCACGAGGCGCTGGAAGATGTAGCTCTTGCGCTGGCCGGCAAAATCCCGGGCGCCGCGTAGCGTGTCAGACGCCAGCCATTCCTGCGCTCTCTCGCTGTGTGGGGCGGTTGCCTTCGGCTGGCCGTGGAAGGCGGTGAAGAACCGGGTGCGAGAACACTCTATGGCTCTGCCCGGTAATAAATTCCCTGCGGTTGGGTCGAAGTCAAGCTGACCTAGCATTGACGCATGCGGTTATGTGGCCGGGGTACGTCCGCGCTTGCCATACCGTTGAGAGGCCGGCCGTCGCACCTGGATCGAGCCAATTTTTTCCGGGGACTCCGCGGCGGAGGCACCAAGCGGACTCGAATGCCGGCGTCGCCCAACGCGGGAAGGTCGGTGAGCCGTGCGGGGCACCGTCCCAACTTGGGAAGGTCGGCGAGCCGCACTATGAGCGTCCCAGGTTAGGAAAACTAGCAGCCGTAGATGGGACCATCACAACTTGAGGTGGTCGTAAAGCGGGCCTAGCAGCGGATCAACTTGGCAGGTCGGCGCGCGCATATCTGGCACCGTCCCAACTTGGGAAGGTTGGCGAGCCGCGCCGGGCAACGTCCCAATTTTGTCGGTGAGCCGTGCCGGGCACCGTCCCAACTTGGGAAGGTTGGTGAGCTGTGCCGGGCACCGTCTCAACTTGGGAAGACTGGCGAACCGTGCCTGACACCGTCCCAATTTGGGAAGGTCGGTGAGCGGTGAGGGGCACCATCCCAACTTGGGAAGGCTGGCGAGCCGTGCCTGACACCATCCCAACTTGGGAAGGTTGGA
>NZ_JFJW01000008.1:369-580 GCF_000611125.1 Cupriavidus sp. SK-4 | reverse complement strand
GGCTGGCGAGCCGTGCCTGACACCGTCCCAACTTGCGAAGGTCGGCGAGCCGTGCGGGGCACCGTCCCAACCTGGGAAGGTCGGCGAGCTGTGCGGGGCACCGCCCCAACTTGGGAAGCTTGGCGAGCCGTGCGGGGCACCGTCCCAACTTGGGAAGGCTGGCATCCGTGCGGGGCCCGTCCCAATTTGGGAAGGTCGGTGAGCCATGCCT
>NZ_JFJW01000008.1:0-103 GCF_000611125.1 Cupriavidus sp. SK-4 | reverse complement strand
CCGTCCCAACTTGGGAAGGTCGGCGAGCCGTACGGGCACCGTGCCAACTTGGGACGATTGGCGAGCCATGCCGGGCACCGTCCCAACTTGGGAAGCTTGGCGA
>NZ_JFJW01000007.1:0-2964 GCF_000611125.1 Cupriavidus sp. SK-4 | reverse complement strand
TGGCGGTCGGGCGCATCCTGCGCACCGGCGCGAACCTGCTGCTGCTCGATGAAATCTCGGAAGGGTTGGCACCGGTGATCGTGCAGGCGCTCGCGCGCATGATCCTGATGCTCAAGCAGAAGGGGTACACGGTGGTGATGGTGGAGCAGAACTTCCGCTTTGCCGCGCCGCTGGCCGACCGCTTCTACGTGATGGAGCATGGCAGTATCGTCGAGCGCTTTGCCGCCAGTGAGCTGGAGGCAAAGATGCCGGTGCTGCACGAACTGCTCGGGGTCTGATCCGCACGGATCATGGGTTGATGTTTGGCAGGAACGGGTGGCGCGCACGCCGCCGCAAATCAGGAGACATAGACATGAAAAAGACTCGGCTCGCGGCCGCGATGGCGGCCATTGCCATGGGTGCGGTTTCCTTCAGCGCCGTTGCCCAGGTGTCCGGCGACACCGTGAAGATCGGCTATATCACCGACATGTCGGGCCTGTACGCCGACATCGACGGCCCCGGCGGCCTGGAAGCCGTCAAGATGGCGGTCGAGGACCGCGGCGGCAAGGTGCTGGGCAAGCCGATCGAGATCGTCTCTGCCGACCACCAGAACAAGGCCGACATCGCCGCCTCGAAGGCGCGCGAATGGATGGACCAGCAGGGCCTGGACATGCTGCTGGGCGGCACCAACTCGGGCACCGCGCTGGCGATGAACAAGGTGGCTTCGGAGAAGAAGCGCGTCTACATCAACATCGGCGCCGGCACCGCGCGCCTGACCAACGAAGAGTGCTCGCCGTACACGGTGCACTATGCCTATGACACGGTGGCGCTGGCCAAGGGCACCGGCAGCGCGGTGGTCAAGCAGGGCGGCAAGTCGTGGTTCTTCCTGACCGCCGACTATGCCTTCGGCCATTCGCTGGAAAGCGACACCGCGGCCGTGGTCAAGGCCAACGGCGGCACGGTGGCGGGCCAGGTGCGCCATCCGCTGTCGGCATCGGACTTCTCGTCGTTCCTGCTGCAGGCGCAGTCGTCCAAGGCGCAGATCCTGGGCCTGGCCAACGCCGGCGGCGACACCATCAACTCGATCAAGGCGGCCAAGGAATTCGGTATCACCAAGTCGATGAAGATCGCCGGCCTGCTGATGTTCATCAACGATGTGCACAGCCTTGGGCTGAAGAACACCGAAGGCCTGCTGATGACCGACAGCTGGTACTGGGACATGAACGACGACACCCGCAAGTTCGCCAACCGCTTCTTCGGCAAGATGAAGAAGATGCCGAGCAGCCTGCAGGCGGCGGACTACTCGGCGGCCAGCACCTACCTGAAGGCAGTGGAAGCAGCCAAGACCGACGATCCGGACAAGGTCATGGCCGAGTTGAAGAAGATGAAGATCAACGACTTCTACACCAAGGGCTATATCCGCCAGGACGGCCGTGGCATCCACGACATGTACCTGATGCAGGTGAAGACCGCGGCAGAATCGAAGAAGCCGTGGGACTACCTGAAGGTGGTCGCGACCATTCCGGGCGACCAGGCCTTCACCACGGTGGCCGAGTCGAAGTGCGCAATGCTGAAGAAGTAAGCTGATGTGAGATCTGCCGGCGGCGCGCCACCTGCGTGCCGCCGGCATCGGACGCGGTTCTTTGCTGCGGTGTTCGCCAACGGTGTTCGCCGCAGCGTTCGCATTACCTGGCACCAACCGCAGCAATCCCCGCCATACAACGGCGGTATCAACGGCACTCCGCGATGGACATCTTCGGAATCCCCTTGCCGGCCATGCTTTCCCAGCTATTGCTGGGGCTGGTCAACGGCGCCTTCTATGCGATGCTGAGCCTGGGCCTGGCGGTTATCTTCGGCCTGCTCAACGTCATCAATTTCGCGCACGGCGCGCTCTTCATGCTGGGCGCGGTGCTGGCCTGGATGGGCATGGAGTACGCCGGGCTGAACTACTGGATCATGCTGCTGCTGTCGCCGCTGGTCGTCGCCGCGCTGGGCGTGGTGATCGAGAAGACCATGCTGCGCTGGATCTACAAGCTCGACCATATCTACGGCCTGCTGCTGACGCTGGGCATCACGCTGGTGATCGAGGGCATCTTCCGCTCGATCTACGGCGTCTCCGGGCTGCCGTACTCGACGCCGGATGCGCTGCAGGGCGCGACCGACCTGGGCTTCATGATCCTGCCCAACTACCGCGCGTGGGTCGTGGTGGCGTCGCTGGTGGTGTGCTTTGCCACCTGGTACGTGATCGAGAAGACCAAGCTGGGCGCCTACCTGCGCGCCGGCACCGAGAACCCCAAGATGGTCGAGGCCTTCGGCGTCAACGTGCCGCTGATGGTGACGCTGACCTACGGCTTCGGCGTGGCGCTGGCCGCGTTTGCCGGGGTGCTGGCCGCGCCGGTGATCCAGATCTCGCCGCTGATGGGGCAGAACCTGATCATCATCGTGTTCGCGGTGGTGGTGATCGGCGGCATGGGCTCGATCATGGGTTCGATCCTGACCGGCCTGGGGCTGGGCGTGGTCGAGGGGATGACCAAGGTGTTCTATCCTGAAGCGTCGTCGACCGTGGTGTTCTTCATCATGGTGATCGTGCTGCTGCTGCGCCCGGCCGGGCTGTTCGGGAAGGAGAAGTGATGAGCGCACCCTCCACATCATCGACGCCATCCACGGTGGCGGCCAACGCGGGCAACGCAGGAAAGGGACAAGGCGTGCAGAAGAAACTGTTGTACGGATTGCTGCTGCTGGCACTGGTGGCCGCGCCGCTGGCCGGTGCGTATCCGGTGTTCGTGCTCAAGGTGCTGTGCTTCGCGCTGTTTGCGTGCGCCTTCAACCTGCTGATCGGCTATACGGGGCTGCTGTCGTTCGGCCACGCGGCCTTCTTCGGCGGCGCTGGCTATGCCGCCGGCCATGCCATGAAGGTCTGGGGCGTGACCCCGGAAATCGGCCTGATCCTGGGCACCGGTGCGGGCGCGCTGATCGGCTACGTGG
>NZ_JFJW01000006.1:174-7118 GCF_000611125.1 Cupriavidus sp. SK-4 | reverse complement strand
CCCTTCGTCACGACTTGTGTGTAATGCAATGCATAGAAGGCTGTGTTCACAATTGCACCAATGATCCAAAGGCACAGGCAAGCAACGCGAAGACGAGATAGCTGTCGGCCGGGCTGGGCCGAGGCCAAGGTGTTGATCAGGAGTAAGGCCGCGATCGTCAATGGAACGTTGGCCACAGCAATGCCGGTCCGCATTTCGGCCTTCCTTAGGGCAAAGACGACTCCGCGGAAAATGCGCGGATGCGCGGCCGCCGGGAGGCGGCGTTCAGTCGTACATGTGATAGCCGCTTACGACCTTCAGGCGATAGCCCTCCTTGGTAAATTTATCGAACTCTTCTTGATATCCGTCAGCGAGCATTTGATGCCGCGCCAGCCACGGTGGCCCATCGACCTTCTCCCAGATCGCAGCGAAACGCGGCTCGTTGGTCGATCGCCAACCACTCACCGTGACGACGCGATAGCCTTGCTGCCCAAGCCGGTTGAACTCCTGTTGATACTGCGCGGAGGTCATTCCATGTCGTGCGACCCAAGGAACGGAGCTGCGCTTCTCCCATATCGCTGCGTAGCGGTCCTGGCCGTTCACGTTGTAGCCGCTGACCACGACTGGCCGATATCCATCCCTCGTAAGCCGGTCGAATTCCCTCTGGTAAGAGGCGGAATCCAGGTTATGCCGAGCGACCCAGGGTGGCGCTGGAGCTTTTTCGAAGATGGCGTTGTAACGGTCCGCGTTTCCGACGGCGAACCCGTCCACAAAGACGGGATGGTATCCAGACTGCGTTAGGCGATCGAATTCGCGCTGGTAGGCGTCGCCGGTAATACCATGAAAAGCAGCGAACTCGGGGCCGGCGCGCTTTTCAAAGATGGCTGCATAGGTAGGCTGACCACCAACGCTATAGCCGCTGACATCGACCGGCCTATATCCTTGGCGAACCAGTTCATCAAACGTCTGCTGGTACTGCTGACTAGTGAGCCCGTGGCGAGCCTGCCAGGCAGGACCGGGCGACTTTTCCCAGATGGTGGCGTACTCCGTCAACTTGGGGTTGGATGTGAGCGCCTGTCGCGAGCTGCCGACCGACGCTCGGCAGCAGAACTTCTTCTGCCCAGTGACACATGCGGCGCCGCTTGTTGATCCTGCCGGCGGCGCCGCGGCGACTTCACCGGGTCCGCATTCGCCATCGCAAAACGGGGCGGTGCCATCCCATCGACATTGACTGCCAGCCGACGCCTTACAGCAGAGGGCTTTGGAGCCGAAAACGCATGCTGCGCCGAAGTTGGTGTTCTGGGCTATGGGAAACGCTTGCTTCCAGTGCTCGGGCAAATCGGATACGCGTGCCATTTCCGTTTCGCCGCTGCCGCAAGAGCCGCTACACCATGGGGCCGTGCCATCCCACCGACAAGTTTGTGCAAGGCCGATGCCAGGAAGCAGCGAGAGTGACAGGGTCACGAGAATACGGTTCATGAGGCGCATATGAACCTCTCTGCGTCAAACTTATAGGACCGAAAGCCGGGAAATCGTGCCTTGCGCCCCGACGTCGCCACTGCGTGTACTCCACGCAAACTGAAATATATTCAAACCGATTCGCAAGGCAAGTAGGCGGGACTAACTTGAGATCTTCTTAGCTTTTATAACGAAGCGCCGTTGTTTCTCTTTTGGAACGAAACGGTGCGAAAGTGACGAGGATCGTTGGCATCGGTAAGAAAGCTTGCGTGTTCGTTCGAGATATGCAGAATAGAGTCCTCGCCAGAAACCTAGCCGCAATGGAGTACGCGGCGTCGCTTCCACGTTTATCTCTCCCGGACAGTTGTAGGCGCCCGGGTAGATTTGACTCAGCACGCCCGGTCCTTGAGGAAGGTAAGCGGAGGACGAGGCCTAGCGCCGATCGTTGTGAATCATAAACTCGATGTGCGAACGTACTGGCCAGGCAAGCTCTGATCTCACCGGATCGATGACCTTAGTCTCGCCCGGATCGGTGTTGTTAGCAAGAGCGGGTTCGACACGGCACCGAAGGAGCGCGCGCAGGCAGAAGCAGGTGAGGGGGATGCGCCGGACGAGCCCGCCCGCGAAGTGACAGCCAACGCGCTGGCCGCGTGACGTAGCAGCATGGCCCCGGCGCGTTGCGCCGGGGCATCCGCTCAAACCGGGCGCGGCAGATCTGCCGCGCCCGGCCTCAACGTCCACAGCAAAAAGCGCCACGTCGCCGCCTTCAGCCAGGCGAAAGACCATGCAACTCGCATCCCGCTTCGCTTCCCGCTCCCCGGTGCTGCGCTCGGAACTCCCCTTGTCGGATGACCAGATCCGGGCGGTGGCGCGTCCATCTTCGCGGAAGCCCCGCACGAAAGCCGCTCGTAACGGTACAGCTACATCCCGACCGCAACGGTCTTGCAGGAACTGCGCGGCGAAGGGTTCCAGCCCTTCATGGTTTGCCAGACCCGTGTGCGACAAGAAAGCCGCCGCCACTACACCAAGCACAATGATCCGGCTGCGCCATGCCAGCCAGATCAACGGCAGCGAGGCCAACGAAATCATCCTCTTGAACTCGCACGACGGCACGAGCAGCTACCAGATGCTCGCCGGCATGTTCCGCTTCGTGTGCCAGAACGGCCTTGCCTGCGGCGACGCCATCGCGGACGTGCGCGTACCAACGGTTGACTCTCTGAGGATTCGAAGCCGGCAACCGCCGGCGGTTTTGCAGCGCTAACCTGCGTTCTTGTCACCGAGTTTCTTGGCGGACGCCTGAAGGCCTTCCAAGATGCTGTCCGAGACATGAGCAGGGAAATTTGGTGGCAGTCGATTGGCCACGTTCGAAACGGCCGTTGGGACCTTGGCAATCAACTCCTCCATGATTGGTTCCGCAGTTGAGTCTGCATAGCACTTAGGTGCCATGGCATTGAAATGGCGGCGCCGAATATCCTTCAACAGATAGTGGCGGTTCTTGCCTGCAACTGCCATGGCGAGCTTAGCCTTGTGGTGCGAGACGTGGTTGGGCCCATCCCCGATAATCGGCCAAGCGGACAGAATGTCATAGAGCGGTGTGAGGTTGTAACGTCCCCCTGACAACATATGGATGCTGAAATTCTTGGCGTGGCCGTCTGTAGCAGCCAGCATCCAGAACAGGACTTGTGTTGCCAAGAATGTTTTCAGGTCCCGCTCTGGAGTTTGTGACTGCCGGAGGACTGCCGCAATGTCGACCATTGCAGGTCCGCCTTCTGCTTCGTACTTCAGATGGGGAGGCACGCCGAGGACCTGGCAGAAATCCTCTTGCGGCAAACGCATTATCCATTTGCCGCTGTGATGAAGTTGTCGGTCGAATCGCGTGACGACGAGCACCTTCTGCTTGCCGAAGGTCAATATCTCACAGTCGGCCACCGGCAGTCCGAACTCCTTGAAGAGCTGCATGCAAAGCCATTCGTTTTCTACCGAGGTCGACAAGTCAGCTTTCCGGTTGCCAACCAAGCCGAGCGGTAGCTTCAAGATATGTGTAGTCGGCGTTGCCCCATGCGGAAGCAGCCATTTCCCTTCGTGACGGAGCAGGGCGGTCTTTTCTTGGGCGCCTGCAATGGAGATGCGGAAATCTTCATCTTCCATTATTGTTCCAGGCCCCGTTGTGGTAACCGTGCTCTCGAGGAGCTTCTCAATGTCGGTGTCAGATAGCGGGGTGCCTTCAATACTGTTGACGTTCTGGGGGGCTTCGTCTTCCTTGAGAAGCTGGACGGCGCCAACGCAGTCTCGTCCTATTGCTTCCAACAGGTCGAAGGGGTCGGTGGAAGCGGTCTGATATTTGGTAGCGAGCCGCCGGCGGATGTTGTCGTTATCCGGCAGAAGGTTGTCGAAGTAGTTGCGGACCCGCTCGCCCTTCAAAGGAGAGGTGTCGATGCCGAACGGCAGTGAAAGGGACAAGGGACGTCCTGCGGCAGAAGCCATCCAGTCTTTGTCATACTGGAGCTCCATAGGGCTATGCGGCGGGATGCGCCAGGTGCCAACACGTTGGCCATTGGCCCAGACTGACAACGCCCGAGTGTGTGACTTTCTTCCCATTGATTACCACTCCGTTTCTTGCGATGGAGGGGCGTGGTTCTTCGACTGGAGAACGAGCTCTAAGCCATAAAGGCTGACCAAGGCCAGTAACTGTTCCGAAGAGATGGCTTTGGGCTCAATCTCCAAGGCAGACAGCCGGCTTTGGCTTAGTCCCAGCCTGGTGGCGGCTTGGCCCTGCGTGAGCCGTTTGGCTCGGCGAGCCGACCGCAATATTTCGCCTAGCTGAGATGGCGTTGAGAGCACTTGCTTCATTTTGGATACCTGCAATGCGCGTAAATAAATTTTACCTGCTTTGCTCGTAAAAGCAAATTACTTGCTATGCAGGTATACACAACTTACCACCATAACGCGTAAAGTTGAAATAACTGTAAAGCAAGTAAATGTTTCTTGCAGGTATTTCAAGCCCGCGGTCTTTGAAGTGTGCGCTGGAGTGCATCTGGCAAAGAAGGCTTCCTACGGCTTTTTGAATGAACTGTCAGGGTCGCAAGCGTTGCGCCCGCTGCAGGGGGCGGTGTCGTGGGGCTACGCCTCGGCTTGCTGCAACAGGTTGTGCGAAAGCCTTCTGTCCTCGACGCTAGCGATTCGTCGCCCACAACGTCATGAAGGGTGGTTCACGGATACGCCGCTCGGCCTCTATGGAGCATCCACGCCATGCCTCGAAGGCGTCGCCGCGGGCTACGGCAGGGGCGTTCTCGCTTGTCGTTGAAGGACGGGTCGTTTCCCGCGTCAGGGCGCAAGCCGGTACAGCCGCCATGCGGGCATGCCGAGTCGGCCACGGCTCCTTTCGGAGAGGGTCGGCCCATGCGTCCTTTGGCTGTTGTGCATCCTGGCGGGGGCGCGGCTGCGCCTCGGGCTTCATGGCCGCAACCTTCCGGCACAAACAATTTCCCCGCCGCTGCGCGGCTTCCTCGCGCAGCAAATTGTTCGCGTCTGCAGGTCCTCCACTGCGTATCGGCCGCAAGCGGTGCAGCCAGCCCGGCCCCCGCGGATCGGATCACAACAAGGACGCGATGGGCGCGACCTTGGGTAACCCGAAAGGAGAATGCACCATGGCCAACATCGGCATCTTCACCGCTCAGAACGACGGCTTCATCGGCACGGTTCGCACCCTGACGCTCAACGTCAAGGTCCGGTTCATCCCCAACGACAAGGCGAGCGAGAACGCCCCCGACTTCCGCGTCCAGGCGGCCGGCGGCTATGACCTCGGCGCGGCGTGGAAGAAAGTCAGCCAGTCCGAGCGGCCCTACCTGTCCGTGACCCTCGATGATCCTTCGTTTCCGGCGACGATCTACGCCCGGCTGATCGAGGAAGATGATGGTACGCATAACCTGATCTGGTCGCGCAGCAAGCCGACTGCCTGACGGCCGCCCCAAACGCCCCGCCCATTGCGGCGGGGCGCAGTTGCTAGCCCGCAGCATCGCGCGAGCCTATGGCGCGCCGTGCTACTTCGATACGGCCTCCAGCGTCCAGCGCACCTGCTCCAGAAGCTGGTCGCCCCTTTCGGTTGATTGACTCGCTCACGGTTTCTGTTGAAATCCGCATTTGCGGATTTCAACAGACCAGGGACCGCATCCTTGTCCTGCCTGGCCGCAATTCCGCCTCAGTGCTTATGCGGTTGCGCGAATCCGAGAGCTCTTGGATCCGTGCTTATGCACGAATGCGCAAATCTGGCATCGCGCTTTGCCGGGACGCGCGTGTCGTCCGTCGTCGAATTTTAGGGTC
Source organism: Cupriavidus sp. SK-4 (assembly GCF_000611125.1). NCBI lineage: Bacteria > Pseudomonadati > Pseudomonadota > Betaproteobacteria > Burkholderiales > Burkholderiaceae > Cupriavidus > Cupriavidus sp. SK-4. The sequence continues at coordinate 1,361 of NZ_JFJW01000006.1, read as the reverse complement.
CCTAGGTTGCCCCAAGCAGGGGGAGGGGCCGCTAGTCCAAGGCTGCTGCGCCGCATTGTGACTATGTCAGTCTGATTCAAGGCGGCGCAGATCGACCTATCTGTTATGTGGGTTCACGCGGCCGCGCCTACACGATTGACGCAAGCGGTCGTAAGAACATCGGTTGACAACGGCACTTCTCCGGTGCCGCCAAGCCGATGTACGGTCCAGCCAGAACTTGCCGATTGCCCGCCGGATGTCGCCGTTCGAGCGATCTTCCGATTCTGCTGGCAGCGCCTTCCCAAATTGCTCGGAAACGGTTGAGCTATCCCAGCACTTTAGTGATATCTGCGCCTAGTGCTTCGATGATTCTTTCGAGCGTATCCAATGCGAGATTGGCCTCACCCGTTTCTATTCTGGAGACGTGATTGCGATCGAGGCCAACCTTGTCACCAAGTTGGCGCTGGGACAACTTCATGTCGGTGCGCAACGCGCGTACCGTTGCGCTGACATCCTTTACGCCAGAGTATCTCCGGATACTCTGGTGCTCCTCGCTGCTGGCACTAGTGAGCAGTTGAGAAGGATGTACGTCCAGTGCTTGTCCCAGGCTAATGACTTTTTCGAGGGTGAGATTTGGCGCGAGTCTTTCAATGCGGCTGACCGCCGTGCGGTCAACCTCGATCAACGCTGCTAGGGCATCCTGCGTGTATCCCCTCAGTTCCCGATACTTCCTCAAATTTTGCGCAAACGTCTGCCGTAGTGACGTCATGCCACGGACTCGCACTTATGAAAGTGACGATATATCCATGATTACAACGTTAGCGTCTATAGCATCTACGTTGTCATTATATGAATTGTAGTCGTATACATTTACAACGCAAATGACTACAATGTGCGCGTCCCTCTATGTCGTGCGGTCGAACCCATTTCCTGCCAACGATCATGTCGCCTAGTTGGTCATCTACGGATGCAGGGTGCCGCAGTGCCTACATGCCGACGGGGACGCAGCTCGGAGCCACTGTGAGGCCCCGGCGCAGCCCATCCGCGTTTCTTCGCGCTCCACTATGAATTGAAACTCTCGGGAGTCTGCAACCATGAATTACACCCTCATCACCGCAGAGCAACGCGAGCAGCTGCTCGCAAACGGCCAGGCATACGTAGCCGGCCATGCTTGCGACCCGCTGCCCGTGGTACGGCTGTTTACCCCG
>NZ_JFJW01000006.1:0-102 GCF_000611125.1 Cupriavidus sp. SK-4 | reverse complement strand
TGTGCGACGTGGGTATCGGCATGCCCGAACTCGGCCATGTGAAGCTGTCCGACCTGGCATCCATCGTTGGCCCGCTCAAGAGGCCGATTCTTCGTGACCGGT
>NZ_JFJW01000005.1:0-9862 GCF_000611125.1 Cupriavidus sp. SK-4 | reverse complement strand
ACCTCAACACACAAGAAATCTGACAGGCTCGTGCTTCCCTACAGCGAACCGTTCATTGTCAAGAGGGCAGACCGCACCAGCTTACTCTGCCCACTGTGCATCCACCTCCCTCATCAAGTGCCCCGCGAGAATATAGTCCCCCAACTTCGCCGCCTTTGCCTCCAGGCTCTCTAGCTCATCTGCTGGCAAGTTGTTGAGCTCAAATTGACAGTACAGATTCCGCTGCCGGAACGTTGTCTTTGGTCGCAATAGGCCGGCAACGAGCGCAGCCGGCGAGCGGACTGCGATGTTTTCGTGCCCGCGATACTCGACGCGTATCCCAACCTTCTGGCCGAGCCTGCCGAGTTCAACAGCATCCTGCCAACCTGACTCGTAGTCCAACTCGACCACCGTTACTCCCTCTGTCTCCAGGAGCTTCAGTGCCTCCCCTCTGGTTCCAGCTCGAGCTGTCGCCATTCTGTCCTCCGCGCGCGCGGGCGTACGCGTATTTGCCAGCCGCAAACAGGGCGTGTGGCTATTCGTACGCTTCTTCGGCCCTGGTCCTATATTGCATGGCAGCATTGTAAGGGGGCAGCTTCGTTAGCTTGCGGATTTCGGTGAACGTGATCAGCGGTTTCGGTGAACGTGATCAGGGAAGGAAGGTGGTACTGCGCGATCAGAAGAATGTAGCGTAGGTAATTTACGGTGCCGAATCAGGGATTCGACGACGGACGATGATGGCTGACATGGGCCGGCTACCGCCGTTGCGCTTCCGCCATCCCCGGTCGACAACGGTTAGCCGCAGCATACGGACCAAGAAGTGCATGGGGCCGGCGTTGGCGGGACACGGCGATAGGGCACGAAACGAAGTCTTACCGAATGCTTCGCACGGCTTCGAGCATGGAGTGTCCTTGACTCGTCAGGCGGGGATAAACATTGCCGCTATCATGCCCGTGCTCCATCGTGACCAGTTTGTGGGCCAGCAAGCCGTCCAATTGATCTGGTTCGAGATCATCGATATCTTGCGCATCGCCAAGCAGTAGTAGCGCGGCGATTTCGTGCGGACTTAGCATGGCGGCCTCCTTTGCCGGCGATTGCCGGGGTCGGAAAATGGAACCTACGACAGCTGGTCCGTGGATCGAATTCCACGAGGACGATGATGAGAACGGCAGTGAATGCATCGGTGCGAGGGACGCGCAGGAAGCGCACACCGGGCATTTACCGTAAACTCTTTTGTCGCCGGAATCAAGCGACGCGTGTGTTGCGTCGCAGCAGGGTCAATCAATGCACCGGGGCATTTAAAGGCTGGTGAAGCCTTGACCAAGGGATTGTCGGCGACGGCCCACCGTGATACAAGATAGCCGCACATTTGGCGCAGGCCGGTGGCGTCGTCTACAACTAGTCTTCCTTGGAACATTCAGAACATGGCAACAGGTACCGTCAAGTGGTTTAACGATGCAAAGGGTTTTGGGTTCATCACGCCGGACGACGGCGGCGATGACCTGTTCGCGCACTTCTCCGAAGTTCAGGGAAATGGCTTCAAATCACTTCAGGAGGGCCAGAAGGTCAGTTTTGAAGTCAAGCAAGGTCCCAAGGGGAAACAGGCAGCGAATATCAAACCGCTATAAGAATTCCGCGCCGCAAACGCGTCCTGTCAGGGCAGCGATCGGGCGATGCGTGATCGCTGCGGGGCTGAAGTAGGGCGTCGAAAGGGGGCGCGTACTCCTCGCCTTTGCTCAGCGCTCAAGAAAGGGCCTCAACTTGCCAGCGCGACCGGGATGCATTAGCTTGCGCATCGCCTTGCTTTCAATCTGACGGATCCGCTCGCGGGTCACGTCGAACTGCTTGCCGACCTCTTCAAGCGTGTGGTCAGAGGTCGTATCGAGCCCGAATCGCATCCGCAGGACCTTGGCCTCGCGCGGCGACAACTCGTCGAGTGCCTCATCGATCGCGGTGCGCATGTTCGCGTGAATCGCGGCCTCAGTTGGTGAACTCGCAGAGACATCCTCAATCATGTCACCGAGCGTCGCGTCGGCATCGTCGCCCACAGGGGTCTCGAGCGAGACAGGTTGCCTCGCGATCCTGAGGATACTGCGCACTTTTTCCTCGGACATCTCCATGCGCTCCGCGAGGATAGCAGGATGCGCTTCCTGTCCCGTCTGTTGCAGGAATTCGCGCGAAATCCGGTTCAGCTTGTTGACCATCTCGATCATATGCACCGGCACACGAATGGTGCGCGCCTGATCAGCAAGCGCGCGCGTGACGGCCTGACGGACCCACCAAGTGGCGTACGTCGAAAACTTCCAGCCGCGCCGGTATTCGAACTTGTCCACCGCCTTCATCAGGCCGATATTGCCTTCCTGGATCAGATCCAGGAACTGCATGCCGCGGTTCACGTATTTCTTGGCAATTGAAATGACAAGACGAAGATTCGCTTCGATCATCTCCCGCTTGGCCTGCCGCATTTTCAACTCCGCGGCAACCATCTGGCGGTTGATCTGCTTGAGCTGCTGGAGTGGCAGCGAGACCCGTGCCTCGATCTCGATGAGTTTCTGCTGCCCGGCCTGAATGGCCGGCAGATGTCGCTCAAGCGCCGTGCCAAATTGCCGCGAAGTCGCCGCCATGCGGCTGGTCCATGTAAGTTCGGTCTCGTGGCCCGGGAACGACTCAACAAACGCATCGCGTGGCATGCCGCAACGGTCGACGGCGATCTCCAGGATTCCGCGTTCGATCGCACGAACCTCAGTAATCTGTGCGCGCACACTGGCGCACAGGCGGTCGATGGTTCTGGCCGTAAAGCGGATCGGCGCCAGTTCGCGCTGGATCGCCGAGCGCAATTGCGCAACGGCCGCGGAACGGGTTTTGCCAGTAACGGGTACATCCGGCAACTGCTCGAACAGTGCACGCACGCGCGCGAAAACCGCAAGACTGTCGCTCGTGAGTTGTTCGAGGCGGGCCGCGTTCGTTGTCTCCGGATCGCCGGCGTCCATTTCAACGTCGTCACGGTCTGGGTCATCGTCGGAGGCGTCTGCTTTCACTTCAATCTCTTCGGACTCCAGCGTCATTTCGCTTTCGTTCACGTCGTCGCTGATGCCAGCGACCAGTTCGTCGATACGCAGTTCGCCGGCAACAATGCGGTCCGCATCTACAAGAATCGTGGACACGACCGACGGACACGTGGCGATCGCCTGAATCATGTCCTGCAGGCCGTCTTCGATGCGTTTTGCGATCTCGATTTCGCCAGCGCGGGTCAGCAGTTCGCGGGCACCCATTTCACGCATGTACATCCGAACCGGATCAGTAGTGCGGCCGAATTCGGAATCGACGGTCGACAGTGCAGCTTCCGCTTCCTCGTCCGCCTGATCGTCGGATGCCGCGGCGGCCGCGGCATCGTTTAGCAGGAGCGTCTCTGCGTCCGGCGCCTGCTCGTACACGGCCACCCCCATGTCGCTGAACGTGCCGACGATCGTCTCCATCGCAGCAGTTTGCGTAAAGTTGTCGGGCAGGTGATCGTTGATGTCCGCGTGGGTGAGATAGCCGCGCTCACGGCCAAGCGCGATCAGCGCGCGCATCTGGCGTTGACGCTCCTCCTCCTGGCGCGCCATTGACGCGATGTCCAGCGGTATTGTGACGGGCTGGGTCTTTTCCTTTGGCGCGCGGCGGCCGGCTTTTGAAGTAACCGCGATCACGCGGGACACTGAATTGTCGCGAACTGGCTTTGCCAATACATTCTCCTCGACAGGTTGGCCGACGATCGTCGCGGACATGACGGCAGGTCAATTAGCCTGTCGGGGTGCGAACGAAATCGTGGAATGACGCACGGACAGTCGAGGCCGGGATGCCTCTCGCGGAATCCGGTGTGCGCAGAATGGGGAACGTTAGATCATACTGGACGACGTTGTGCGACGCAATATTCGGTGGGTAGAGATGTTGCCCGAACTCGTCGAGGAAGGCCGAAAGATTCTCCTGTTCTCGCGGTTCACCAGCATGCTCGAGCTCGTTGCCACCGCGCTCGACGAGGCGCATGTCCCGTACCGGTGCTCACGGGCAATACCATCACCTGTTTCTGCGAAGGGCACGTCCGGAGATCGTCCGGACCGGCACCGTGCACCTTCGGATCACAAGCAAGATCCGCGTCTGGGGGCGGGAGCCGCGAAACGTAGGAAGTAGGGAAAGATCATAGGCGCAACACGCAGCGCACCAGCCGCTGCCACGCCAATGTGACACCGAACAATGCACCAAGGATCCAGCCAAAGGCGCCTTTGGCCAGGAAGCCACAGCCACCACCTAAAGTGAGCAGAATGGTCGAGGTAGTAGCCCGCTAGGACCAGGCCAAGATCGGCTTGCGTTTTGTTGTTTTGGCGAATGTACCAGATACCAATGAGAAAGCGGTGCGGAAGAGGGTGGCATCTCAGCCGTCGGCTGATCGCATCGGTTGGATGCAACTCAAAGAAGAAACTGAGCTCTATTATGTAACGCCACTCGTGCGGTTATACTCCGCGCTTCACTCACAACTATGAATAACCAACATAGTCGCAGCAACTAAAACGACACGGGTAAGTGCAATTGCCAAGGGCAAACCTGCCGCAAAGAAGCTAGTCGTGCCAACGAAAAAGGCCAGCGTGCTTGCCCGTGAGGCACAGGCAGCGAAGAAGCGCTTGCTAAAGCTGCGCGCTGACACGAAGAAGGCAATTGAAGCGGCTAAGCGCGAGGTTGCCCAGGCCGTGGAAGCCGCAAAGGCCGCGGCCCGCTTTGAAAAGCAATCCGCAAAGGACAAGCTCGCGGCGAAGAAGGCGAAGGCTGCAGGCGCCAAGAAGGCGACGGGCAACAAAACTGTCGCAACGAAAGCGGCCGCGAAGAAGGCCGCACCCGGTACCAAGGGCAAGGTCGCCGCGAAAGCAGCTCCGAAGGCGGCCGCAGTGAAATCTGCGCCGAAGAAGCGGGCTTCGGCGAAGAGGGCGGTTCCGCCTGTAGCATCGCCTGAAGCGTCGGCGTGATCGTTGTTTCGGCTGGTAACGCGATGTCGCCAACCAGCTGATTGATGACAAGATGCTGTGGAAAGCTGAGGCGTACGAACTTGGCGTCGGCTTTCCCCTTCCAATTGAGCCTTCAGCTCATGCTTAGTTAAAGCAGCGGACTCATAATCCGTTGGTGCCGTGTTCGACTCACGGGAGGCCCACCACGCAACCATTGGCTTCCATCCGTCAGGTTTGCTTCTTTAGCCTGGACTAGACCGGAGGTCTTGATGTGTCTTGGTAGCGACACTGCACTTTCTCTGACTGGTGCAATTCGCCCAGGCTATGTGGGAAGCCCAACCGCCGTCGCTCAACGTATATGAAGCGTCGCTGTGATGGGAATTGATGCAAACGCGTACCCGTTTCTGCGATCCGCAGCCGACGTCATCGGGTGCGAATGTCGCCCACCTTCACTTCAAGCCGACATCTATATGAAGTCCGCTTTGACGCTAACGCAAACAGTCCACGCGATTTCAATCAGCTATCAGCTTCATTCGTAAGTCTTAGAGGACGAATACCTTGCAGATGGTCTTTGGAATGCGTATAAGTCAATTGTGACTGAACAATCGGAGGCAAAAATGGCAACGTATCAGGATTTGTTAGCGCAGAAGCAAGCGTTGGAAGCCAAAATCGAAGAGGCGCGTTCGACTGAGGTCGCGGGCGTCATCGAACAGATTCGCGAGCTGATGGTTCGATATAGCCTGTCGCCGGAAGACGTGGCGCCGCGTCGTCGTCGGGGCCGGCTCGCAAGTACAGCGTCCGCGGCCACCGAGAAAGCACCGCTTCCGCCGAAGTACATGGATCCCAAAACCGGCAAAACCTGGTCGGGACGTGGCCGGACGCCGGCGTGGCTGGGCAAACGGCCTGAGCGTTTCCTTATCCAGCAGGAATGATCGATTGCACGCGCGTCGTCCCTTGAACGACGACGACTCAATCGACTCTCCACGAGACTGTGTGCATCGATGTGTCTCGACCGGTAGCAGAGAGCCGCAGAACGTCCATGAAGAAATCATCGGGCAACTGGTGAGTTGCCCGTGCCCAGTATCGTCCAGTCGTCTATGCTAGGCAATCGGCCTGTCCCACAAAGGGGCGCTCACCCGAAAAAAAGCCCGCGTCACCGGGGGCGGCGACGCGGACGGTAGCAGGACTGCCCGAGCATGATACGACGCCGCAAGAAATTCTTAAGTCTGAATTAAGCCAAAATTAACATCCATTTTCCCCGAGAGAAGGCTCCCACGGCACAATGGGAAAGTGGAGCCATCACTTTCAAGCGTGAAAATGACCTACGCATCTCTTGCTCCAAGTGATCTAAACGTTATTTTGGGAGGCGTCCCATTGGACGGGGTGGCCAGCCAGAAATGCCGCCCGAACGGCATCGCCGTCGCTCATGACGGCGTGGCACCAATGCCGCGGCTGGCCGCGCTCGATTGTCCGCTCTAGGAGGGCTGGTGACCGCTTGATCGAACGGCCACCCACTTGTGGCTTTATGGACGGTCGAGCTTCCGGAATGCGTTGAAATGCCGCAGCGCATTCTGGAAGTGGCCCAACTCCTGATGCAAACGCGCTGCGTTGTAGTGGGCATCGGCATCATCAGGCGCAAGTTCGATGCATCGTTCATATGCCGCCAGAGCTGACTGCAGGGCGCCGACATCCTCGCGTGCAACCCCCAGGTTGAAATGCAACTGCGGCGCGTTCGGAAGCACTGACAATGCCCCTTCATAGAGCCTGATGGCTTCGTCGAAGCGTTCTTGGTCTGCCAACATGCACCCAAGGTTCAGGTAGGCGTTCAGCATTCCTGGCGAGATCTCTAAGGCGCGTCGGTACGCCGCTTCAGCCGCATCCGCGTCGACAGGTTCAAGTGCATAGCCTCGCGCAAAGGCTTCCTCGGCGGTCGCTTGGTTGGCACGCGTTCGCGTTAGATCAACGACTCGCACATCGGCTTCATCCGGTCCGAACGCGATCAGACGTTGGCCGCTCTCGACAAGCCACGCGCCGTGCCGGTCCCATGCCGATATTTTTCCGTTGCTTGCGGAGATTCGCAGCGCCGATAGGTGCCGGTTCGGTGTGAGCCGTTCGAGACGACGCAGCGCCCGCAGAATCCGTGCGGGCGCAACGCTCGATCTGTGCAGAGATTCGGCGGTGCGAATCAGAACCACGTCCTGGAAAGAGAAGACGTACTGACCGCGTGGGCCTCGTGCAGGAGTAACCAGCCCGGCCGCTACCAGACTGGAGATCAGCCGGCGCGAAGCGCCCAGGCGCGTCTCCAAATCGCGCGTGGTCAGCCCTTCGCCGTGGTTCATGCCGACTTTTTGGTGTTGCGTCGGATCGGGGTCGGCTCAGAAGGCGCTGTGCCCCGCTTACCGGCTCTGCGGGAAGGTGACGGCTCGGCGGCCTTCGCTCTGCCCGCGGGCGCTCCCTTCTTGGACAGACTCGCGCGAAGTGCATCCATCAGATCGATGACCTGCCCGCCAGCGGTGACTTCAACCGGTTCGGGCGATACGATTTGCTTGCCGGCGATCTTCGCGTCGATGGCGGCGAGAATCCTGACTTTCTCCTCGTCCGTGTACTGGGCCGGATCGTATTGGCCTTCCGAGGCTTGCTCGATAAGCTGCATCGCCAACTTTAGCTCCGCATCTGAGACTGCCACTTCCTCGATATGCAGTTCGGCGATGTTGCGGACTTCATCCGCGAACAACAGTTGCTGGAACACCAAGCCGCCCTCGACCGGTCGGATCTGCACGATATGCGATTTGCCTTTCGAGGCCCACTTCGCAATGGCACAGCGACCGGTCTTCGACATGGCCTCGCGTAGAAGGCTGTACGGCTTACCGCCGCGCTTATCTGGAGCGATGAAGTACGCCTTGTCGTAATACAGAGGATCCACACTGTGCTCGGGAATGAACGCAACGATATCGACCATGTGGCTGGCGCTCTCTTCCAAGGCTTTGAGTTCATCGGGGGAGAACGTCACGAAGCGATCTTTCTCAAACTCGTAGCCCTTCACCATGTCTGCACGCTCGACAACCTTTTGGGTCTGCTCGGAAACGTACTGTTGTTTCAGCCGCGCGCCGTCTTTGCTCAGTAAGTTGAAGCGCACGGCAGAACTTGTCTCGGTGGCGGTGTAGAGCTTGACGGGGATGGACACCAGGCCGAACGACAGGGACAAAGAGGCGAGGGATCGTGCAGGCATTGGATACTCCACAGTACAGATGCGCCAGCATTCAGCCTAATCGTTCGATGGCGGCGGTCAAACTTTGGCGTGCCTCCCAGTAAGACTGCCAGGGATCCGCCACTTGGAAACTGAGGTATTCCCGGGCGTCGCGGATAGTCCACTGAGCGCCACTTTTCAGCTTGGTAAGCTGCTCCCAGGACACTGGCATGGAGACACCGAGCCCTGGCCGCGCTCGAGCCGAGAACGCGGCTGCGGTGGTTCGCGAGAAGCCGTTGCGCAGACAATCCACGAAAATCCGCCCCTTGCGGTTGGCCGCCCCAGAGCGGGCGGTGAAGCGCTGGGACAGGGTGACCGCCAAGTGCTTGACGGCGGCCCGCGAAAACGCCTTCACTTCATCGTAGGAACGCTGCGGCGCCAGTGGCACGGCGACGTGCAGCCCCTTGCCGCCACTCGTTTTCAACCAGGACTGCAGCCCCAGTTCATCCAGCAGCGTGCGCACCAGCATGGCGCCTTCGACCATCGTCTCCCATGCAATCCCTTCGCCAGGATCGAGGTCGAAAATGACTCGGTCGGGACACGCTATGTGGCGGGCCGTCGAATTCCACGTATGAAACTCAACCGCATTCATCTGGGCAGCGGCGACGATTGCTTCTGCCGAATCAGCAGTGAGTAATGCGGCATGGCCGGGCCAAAGGGATTGGGGTTGCTCGGTGAGGCCGGGCATCGCCGTTTCCGCGTGCTTTTGAAAGAACGTCGGCGCATCAATGCCATCCGGTGCGCGCACCAAGGATAGCGGCCGATCTTTGAGGTGGGGCAGCATCCGCTCCGCCACGCTCTCGTAGTAGCGAACCAGCTCGACCTTCGTGATACCTGTGGATTTGTCAATGACACGGTCCGGATTGGTGACCTTGATGGCGCTCACACCGTGCGGCGTCACGGTAGTCTGGATCGCCTCTCGCCGGATCGACTTAGCAGGATGATCGGCGCGCAGGCCTTTGAACGAGGCTTGACGCACCTGGCCTTCAGGGGTCCAATCGGAAAACTCGACTTCTGCAACGAGGGTGGGTTTTACCCAACGCACAGCGGCTTCTCGACCTCCACCCCATCGCCGGCTGGAATGCGCCTCCGTCGAAAAGGGACTTCGGTCAACCTCCAAGGCGGCCAAGCGCCTCCTGAGCTCTGTCGCCGTCGCGCTGTCCCAGCCGGTTCCAACGCCGGAACCCTTGGCGCCGGCAAACCTCGAGGCCTTGTTCTGGCGCTTTTTCAAGCCCGAGTTGCTCCATAAGGATGCCGGTTTCATGCCGCGGCTGTTGCTGTCAGAGGATAGTTACGTGAGCCGAGTTGTCAGCCTCATGCAGAGTGGTGGCGCTGGTCTCGAGCAGGAAGCGTTACTCGCGGGAGCGTAATTTTCAGCCGGATGTAACGGAATCCTGTGCACTTAGTGGACGTAAAGCAAAATTTCCGTGATCGCGTGCACAAAGTGCGATAGAGGCAGCACCAACCACAATGCAGATGGATGCGTCACGTTCAGTGCAGAGTTTTACATTCGAGCACTCACGGACCTGGCGCCGGCACTGCAAATGCATCTTGTCTAGACGAAGCGCTTCTGTTTGATGGTCATTTGATGACGTGATTTAACATAATGCAAATTATGCGAATGTGCCCTGTAAGGGCCAAACCAGAATGTCCGTCTTCA
>NZ_JFJW01000004.1:61381-124743 GCF_000611125.1 Cupriavidus sp. SK-4 | reverse complement strand
CGTCCGCTGGAGGTATTTCAGCGGCCTGCTAAACGAGTGAAGGCGGATGCCGGATACGCAGCCTAACGCGACATAGTCCTGAGGAAGGACGAACCGATATCAGCTCTCTGTTTCGATCTACCTCATCGCGTCTCAAGGAGGCGCCATGACTCGAACCTTGGTCGGTCCGCCATATGACGCTGCAAACGTTAGAGGTCCTGATCGATCTTGAAAATGCTTCTCGTTAGCCGCATAGTCAGGCTCTCAAGTGAGAATTTGAATCTCTGTACAGTCCACGGTGACGGGCGCCGGGAGCTAACGTTACTCCCACCCACATCAAGATTGATTCCTTTGATTTCCGATCTTCCTTTTGATTCACAACATTTCATCACATGAAAAATAAAGACCGAAATTGAAATCATTTAGGCTCAACGGGAATAAATATCTCAACGCATTGGGAGATCATTCCATCAGCTCGTAGGATTCAAGCGCCAAGATCAATTGGAGTATCCAAAGGAAAGATGTCGTCAGACGTAAGGACTTATGTTTGTCTTCTCCGAATAGAAAGCACAGTATGAAATCAAGCACGTCACGCAGGATCCTGGCAGCATCGTTGACAGCCTGCTTCGTGTCGCCACAAACGGTTTCGGCGTTCGGTGTGACGGACGCCCACCGCCGGTCCACTTACCTTGCAGTCACCCATTGGGCGGCGGAAGTGGGCTACGCGGTCATCTGGCAGCCGCGAACCACTGCCGGTACGGTACTGGACTTCCCCGCTCCGTCTCGCGACGTGCATGAGGATTTCTGGTTTGCGGTGGAGGCGCTGGTGACCGGCGCCGCGTATGGACGCGCCAACATGTATTGCATTCCACCTTCTGAGTTCCGAATCGAGGCGATCATCGACGATCGCATGCGTCTGGTCTACGTGATCGGGCGCCCTACCTTGCGACGCTGTGTTGTTCCACGCCCCTTACCTCGAGAGCCCCAAGAACGTTTGATCGGCGACCTGAATATTAGAACCATTCAAGTTGACATGAATAAAAGTACACCGAACTCGCGCCTCCAATCGTCATCCTAGATTTACGAAGATGACCCAAAAATGGGTTAAATGGCGACCCCGTTTCCGCCCTCCGCATAAGATAGTTCCATAACACAGGAGAGGGTTGAAGAGATTTTTCAAGGAATTTACCAGGACACTTCGGTGCAGGAAGTGGTTATCCATCTTCAGCGCGACAACTTAAACCTATGGTGAAAACATGAAACCGGAATATGTTTACCAATTCGACCTGAACGGATACGTCATTATACCAAACGCCATTACACGACCTCATCTTCAACGCTTGCAGGAATATTGGTCCGAACATCTCACCGATCATTCTCTGCACGATATCAACCTCGACTGGGGTAAGGAGTGGCGCGATCTGATTGATCCCGAATCCGTGTATCGATTCCTCGATATCGTCTATCGATCAAAGTTCCGGCTTGACCATATGTTTTGTGCCGACGAGCGATTCGTCAGCAGTGGCGGCAACCTGCATCATGGCGCCGATATGTTTGATGAAGGAATCTACTACTTGGTTCGGAACCATCGTATTCACAGCGGTCTCATCGCAGTCCAGTATGCACTTTCAGATATCGGTGCGAGGGAAAGCCATTTCTGCTGCATTCCAGGTTCGCATCGTGCCAGCTTTCCGGTTCCGGATCAGTACCGTAACGTCACGGATAATCCGTTGCTGCGGCACATCTTCCTCCAAGCAGGGGATGCCTTGATTTTCTCGGAAGCGCTTGTACACGGGACCTTCAAGGTGGAAAATTCCGGACGCAGGCGCTCGGTGTTTGCACGCTTCATGAACAACTACTCATACTTTAGGAAACCCCCTGCGCATCAGGAAATCATGGCGCTGCCGGCTACGCCAAACTATTCGGCCTCCGGCGCCCAAGCATTCTCCGTAGACCACCTCACGCAACGACAGCGACAGTTGGTAGCAGAACCCGCCTACTCAAGAGGGCACGCACCTATAGGAGGCTGAGCAGATATGGAACCTGTTAGTGTAAAAGCCATCATGCTAGGACCGCGAGGCGTCCTCTTCGTAAAGAATCCACGGGATGAATTGGAGTTACCCGGGGGCAGGCCGGAAGCCGGCGAAGGCTTAGAGGCAGCGCTGGTGCGCGAAGTGAAGGAAGAGTGCGGCCTGAATATCACTAAGACGGCTTATCTCGGCAGCCAATCCTGCGAGATCATTCCTGGCAAGCGGGTGTTGCTCGTGTTCTTTCGGTGTGAGTTCATCAGTCAAGATCTCGTTCTGAGCGAAGAGCATACGGCTTATGAATGGATAGACGTAACTGCGGAAAAGCCTGAAATCCTCCCGGATTTTTACTGGGATTTCTGCCAGAAGCGTTGAACGGCATCCCGGCTGCAACTCTACGGTAAGAAATTCCCCCGTGTCATTCGCAGATTGACGAATCATATCGCCAGCGAGTTCAGATTCTCGCCTCAAGCCATACTGGCGCTCCAGACAAGGAAAGGTCCACGATGCAAGCTAAGATCCAACAGATATCCCATGGCATCTACGCGCACATCCCGACGGAGGACGTCGTTGGATATTTGCTGCGCGAGAACTCGATGCTACTGTGGGCAATTGATGGCGCATCCACGCTCACAGCAGTCCCGTTTACTACCTTTGAATGCATTACTGACGCTGGATGGTTCGCGCGAAGGCTTAGTCAGCAGCTACAGAAACAATTCCGAGATGAACCATTCAGCAAGGCGCTATTGCAGATAGTCTTGCAGTCCCTCCAGGATGAATACCGCCACGCCGGTGGCAATGCCCAGCCGCCCTGGGCCTGGCCAGTAGCAGCCGCCGCGATTGTGGAGGTCGATTGCACGACAGAAGAGGGGCTCGTGTCGATCTTTCGTTATGCAGATTGCTTCGTAGAGATCTTGCAAGGCCCCCAGCCTGGCACGGACGACATTGCAATGCCAGAGGAACTGTTACGAACGTATGATCCCTGGAAGCAGTTCTCTGGATTCGAAGGGCACAAGCTTGTCAGCCTTCGGCAACGTCGCCGCCAACAGCAAGAGAACGAGGTCAGGGCCGCGCTTACCCTGAACCGTGTTAGTGCGATGAACGCCATCGAGGAACAGCGAGCCATCTCCACGCCAGTGCATATCGTTCTGGGCAGTGATGGTCTATCCCGTGTCTGGGATACCTATCAGCTGATGACCAGCAAAGAGGCGATGCAATTGGTTGCACGGCACGGGCTACCGGCGTTGTTGCGAGTACTCAGGGAATTTGAGGCATCCGCCGTAACCGGGAGAGCCGACCTGAAGAGACGGGATGATGCTAGCGGGATTCACCTCTTTCTGGCGTAGAAGACCTTGCCGCCTGGTCGATGGCGATCGGGAGCCACATAGCAATCCGCCGCAGCCTCGCGCCACTACGAAGCTGCAAGGCCACGCTGTCGGCCAACCTCCCAAGAGACACTGCTACCACGCACCGTCGCAGCGAGGTGTTGTCCAACGCGCTGCTCGATCATCGGCTTCCATGGCACTAGGCTGAATCCCCTTCCGTCATCTAGCATTGCATAACGCTCGCTGGAGAGCATGACGCTGCGCCGGTAGATGCCGGCCACGCGCCGGCCCTCGACCACCGACCGATGCTCCAAGCCTGTTTCAGCGGCGATGTCCTGCGCGGCTTTCGCTAGTTCGCGGCCGCGCAGAGTCGCCAGCAGGGCGCGGGCCAGGACCACGCGTTGGCCGCGCTGCTCGGCCAGCCCCTGCTCGACCAGAAAATCAGCGCGCTGGCGCAGCGCTTCCTTGACCTCAGCACCAAAGCCCAGGTCACCCAGCCCCTTGCCGCCACCGATCAACTGCTGGTCGAGCCAGGTGGCGCCGATCACGCGGGCCTGGCGTTCGATGGGCAAGTACGATCTCAGTTCCACCACCACTCCGCCGCCAAGGCGTTGCGCGTCGTACTGGCGGCCCCGTTCAGCCAGGTTGTCGGGCACACGCCAGACGCCTTCGGCCATGCGCTCCGCGATGCCGGCGCGGCGCAGGGCTTCGAGCCGACGCACATGGCCGGCCACCACTTCGCGCGGGTCGCGGTCGCGCGTAGTCTGCCCTTGGGCGACGGCCAGGTGGTAATCGGTGCGGTACACCCCGTCGACGGCCAGCGCGGCGATGTGCCGGTCGGCCGCGCGCACGTCAGCCGCCCCCTTCACTTCCACGACGGCGCCGGTCGGGTACTGCTCCAGTTCCCACCGCGGCGGCAGCGCGACGTAGTGCGCCTTGCCGTCCGTGCCGTCGACGATCAGATAGCCCTTGTCGTACAGTTCGTCGGCCAGCCCCTTGCCGACCACACGGCCAACAATGGCACGGCCTGCTTCGCCGGGCTGGAACACAGCGAGCTCGCCATGCCGCCCATTCATGGCCCGCTGCATCGCGCGGAGGATGTCGCCGCGCTCGCCCATCGCCCGAAGGGTTAGCTCGGCCTCGGCATGGATGGCCCACACGCCGGGCTGCCGCTCGGTCGCCAGGTCCATGCGCTGCAAGCATTGCAGGCGGCCAATCAGTACTTGCCGCTGGCGTTGAAGCCGAGGTTCGGCGAAGCGTTCGGTGCGCACTAGGCCATCGTCGCCGGCCTCGTGCTGCAAGATACGATCCAGCCCCGTCCACCGCTCCTGCTCCACCTCGTGCTGCATGGCGCGCTGGATCTCCAGTTCGGTGCGCGGCCCCAGCCATTCGGTCGCCAGTTCCGCAGCCCTGCGGCGCATCCCCTCGGCAATGTAATCGCGGGAGATGATGAGGTCCTTGCCGGTGTCGTCCTTGCCTCGCAAAACGACGTGCGTGTGGGGGTTGTCGGTGTTCCAGTGATCCACCGCCACCCACTCCAGCCGCGTGCCCAGGTCGGCCTCCATGCGCGCCATCAGGTGCCGGATATAGGTGCGCAGGTCGTCGAGCTGTTCAGCGTCTTCGGACGCGACAATGAACCGAAACTGGTGCCGGTCGTCAACGCCGCTCTCCGTGAACGCTTCGAGGTCGGCGGCATCGGTCGTCGGCCCATAGGCCCGGCCCGGGCCGCCTTGACGATCGACGCCGTCACGCTCGATGTAGCGCAGGTGCGATGCGGTCGTACGTGGCCCGGCCTTCGCCAAGTTGACCAGCCGTGTCTTGATCGTCACACGCCGGGCATTGGGGGTCATTGAGCCGCCGGCGAAGCGCGCGGCCACGTGGCCGCGTCCCAACCGGGAGCCCGGCCGTTGGCCGGCCTTGCCAACCGTCTTGCCGAGCCTAGCGCCGGCCTTGTTGGTCTGGCGCAGCACCTTGTTGATGAAGGCGTCGCCGCGCCGTTTTGGCGCGCCAGGCCGCATGTGAAAGCGATCGTCGTCGTGGTTGCTCATGCTGCGCCTCCATCCAAAGCCAGCGTAGCTGGGCGGGTAAAGCACGCGCCCTCCCCAATGCCGATGGACATTGCCCACGCTCGCGGCACGCTGTCGCACTCTGGCGCGTGCCGCGCCATCCCCACGTGCAGACAGGGTCTTCAAGCGGCTGGGTGCCGCGACCTTTTATCTTGCCTTCCGCCTTTGCGCTGCGCTGTCGCTCCGGGCGTAGGCGGCCCGGCGGCGCCGCGCACGCCGCAGCTGCTTCACCAGAGGGCGCGTCCACGGCCACAGGCCGGCCGCGTTCAAGGCAAGACGCCTGCATGTGGGAGCGCCGCGCCGGAGGCGGCGCGAGTGCGTATGCGCTGCAGGTGCGACGGACACGGGGGACGCCCGGGCAAATGACAGGCCGGATGGCACGACGAAGCGCAGCGAGTCGGCGGCCATCATCGACCTGTCTCCGGCCAAACCAGATGCGCGACACCGATCACGCCGGATGCGGCAATCGGCCCGAAATACCGACTGTCGAACGACTCCGGGCTGGTCGTGCTCAATAGGAACAACTCACCGGAACTCAGGCGCCGGCACTGCTGCCAGGATGACAGCGGCCGGCCCCAGCGGTCGGCAGGCAGGACCGCAGCCACCGGCACGCCGTCGATACTTACTCTGCGCCCGACAATGCAAACTTGCTGCGGCGCCACCGCACCAACGCGTTTGAGCAGGGGAACGTCCGCCGGCAGGTAGCCGCGCTGCGCGGCCAGTGCAGCCGCTTCAACCGGCAGCCGGATCAGCACGATGCTGCCCACATGCGCGGAACCTTGCAACAAGTCGGCCCGATTGCCGAGCGGATCGACGCGATACCAGCCGACTGCCATGCTGTCAGACGGGTTGTAGGTCAGGCGCGGTAGCGGCGACACGAAAGATGACCAGACCAGCGCAGCAAGGCCGAGAATAGAAAAGCCCGCCAGCACGACGCGAGCGCGCAGGCGCGAGCGAGGAAGCGGCGCAGCGCCGGTAGTGGCAGCAGTCGTCATGACAGCGATCTTCCAGCCAGCCAGGTGGCGTGCCGCTCGGCGGTATAGGCGATGAGCGGCAAGCGCACGCTGAGCCGATTGCCCAGCGTGCGCCAGTACGCGGGCGACACGGCGACCGGGGCAATGCCCAGCGCCTCGATGGCGTCGATCCGTTTCAGCACGGCGCGCATCGCCGCTTCTCCCTCGGCGTGCAGCAGCAGTCGCGCCCCGGGCAGCACGCCCGGGATGCGCTGCGCCGCGTCCAGAGGCGTGCAGGTCTGTATCACCATGAGCTGCCAGCGCACCGTACCGTAATCGTTGGCTTGCCAAAGGATGCGGCAGAACACTGCGCCCGGCAGAAACACTGCGACACAACGCGAGCGGTCGAGTCGGATGGTATACGCCGGCTCACCAAAGCGCAGGTAGATGTCGATGCGCTGCTCGATGTAGGCGAGCGAAACGCGAGTCAGCGGCGCGGCGCCGTCAAGGCCGGCGAGCACCGCAAGTAGTGGCGGGTGCATAGCTGCGACCGCCGAAGGTTGCGCATTCATTGGGGTGACTCCGGAAATTCGCGTTCCAGCAGCGCGCGCAGCAGTTCGGCGACGGTCACGCCTTGCGTGAACGCCGAGACTTTGATGCGTGCGCGCATCGCCGGTGTGATATCGAGCGTCAGACGGGCGGTGTACACGTCGCCCTTGTGGAGGCCGTCTGCCTCGCCCTGTCGGACCCACGCCTCAGCGTGCGGGTTCGCCGGCGGACGCGCGCCAATGGCCATGCGTTTGCCACGGGTGATCGTCATGTCGGCCACCGCAGCAGTTCATCGACCAGCGCGGTGATTTCGCGCGCGGCGGCGCTGTCAGGCGCCGTTTCCTGGGCGAGCCGGCCCGCAGCCACGCTGTCAGCAAACACGATGCGCTGATGCACTTCCGAGCGCAGCGCCGGTAGCGGTTGTTCGGCCAACGCTTGGCGGGCTTCGCGGCCGATGACGGTGTTACCGACGCGGCGGTTGATGATGAAGTCAACGCGTAGCGCCGGCCGGAAGACTTGCGCCTCACGGATTAGCGCGACCATCTCGGCAGAGGCCCACAGGTCGTAGGGGCTGGGCTGCACCGGAATCAGCACACGCTCGGCGGCCAATAGTGCCGAGCGCGCCAGGGCGGCGATGCGTGGCGGGCCGTCGATGACGACGTGGTCGCAGTGTCGGGCCAAGTCCGGTGCTTCCTGGTGCAGCGTTTCGCGGGCGAGGCCCACGGCGCCAAACAGGCGCGGCAAGCCCTGCTGGCTCCGCCGTTGCGTCCAGTCCAGCGCAGAGCCTTGTGGATCGGCATCAAGCAGGACGACGTGCTGGCCGCGTAGCGCCAGCTCGCCAGCGATGTGCGTGGCGAGCGTGGTCTTGCCCACGCCGCCCTTCTGATTGAGAAAGGCGACGATCATGACCTCGTCCCCCATACCGAAAAACTTGCCTTCGCCGCCTTTGCGAAGCGGTGCTCCCCGTGCCGTTCGGTGGTTGTCCCTCGGCCCGGCGCGCTCCTCCTACTAGTTAGTCTTTTTAAGTTAGATAAGTTAACGGAGCCGCAAACCCGCGCCAGTATTGGCTTTGCGGGCATTCCGTACTCCTGATAGCACGATAGGCGTACTCCTGATAGCACGATACCCCTTACTCCTGATAGCACGAGGCTGTTCACAGGTTGCCCCCAAGTTATCCCCGTGCTGTGGACGGCACGGGCCGGAAGGTCAGCAATTCGGTGGTATCTCCTGAAAAGCGCTCGATGCCAAGGACGTAGCCGGGCAAAGGTTGCCGCGCCACCAGTGCGCGCAGGTCGTAGGCAAAATCTGAGAAACGCGTGGCGCTGCCCGACTTCCGGTATAGCTGGCGAAAGTCGAATTGCCAGCCATCTGGCTGTCTGCCGCCGTGCTTGCGCACTAGGCGGTACAGCCATCGCTCGATGCCGCCAGTAAGCCGGAAGTACGCCGGATCGATCGTCAGTACCAGAGCAGCGTCGACCACGCCGGCATAGAACCAGTCCGGCAAGATCAGCTCGATGCCGAGCGGCGTGCCGCGGGCGTCGGCCAGCTCCTTCCACTCGTTGATCCACGAGAATCGATGCAGTCGCCGCCCGGTCATCTCGCGGATGGAAGTCGCCACCGTGGTCGATTGCAGGCGGTCGAGCGCGGCCTTGAGGCGTTGGTAGTCGCGCAGCGACACCCCACGCCCGATAAAGCGCAGGATCTCGTAGGGCGTGGCGCGCATCAGGCGGGATTGGCGGATGCCCGCGTCCCTTGCTTCGACGATCTGGCTGGCCGCCCAGATCAGTACGTCGGCATCCCAGATCGTGGCGATGCCATGCTCTTGTGTCCCTTCCACGCGGATGATGATGTTCCCGCTGCGGAAGTCGATCGGCGCAGTGCGCCGCGACTTCGCCAGCGAAAAGAACGGGTACGCCATCAAATCTTGGGCATCGCGCGGCACCATCTCGCCTGGCAAGGCATGGAAGAGGTCGAGCTGCTCCCTCTCCGACGATCGACTTGACATGGCAATGGCCACCGGCGAGCCAGCGATCAGCGCGCACGGCTGTCCGCCGCGTGATGCTCGGCGTATTCGGGATCGGAGGTGGCCTCGTAGCTGCGCTGGTCGGCCCAGGTGTCGAGGTCGGCGACGGCGTACATGACGCGCCGGCCGAACTTGCGGAACTTCGGCCCGCCGCCAATCACGCGCTGCTTCTCGAGCGTGCGCGGCGACAGCCGCAGGTAGTCGGCGGCTTCGTCGTTGGTCAGGTAGCGTTGGGGTTGCGGCGTCGTAGCGACGGCAGCGGCGGCAGGCCGCAAGGGATCGGGACGCATGGGATGGTTCTCCATCGATCAAGATCGCCGGCCGCACAACGCGACCGGATGGAGGCCAGTCTGAAGAAAGGGATGCGCAGCGCAGAGGGTCGTCTTGCAGCGAAGGCAAAACGACCCTCCCGAGGTCACTCGAGCTGCGCCAGGCGCCGATAGCCGCCGTGCATCAGCGATCGGCCGCGGCGTACCAGGCGGCGCACGCGCGAGCGCAGGCCGCCGTCGGCATGCCAGCCACTTGCCACAGCATCGGCACCGAACAGCCCCTCCCCGACCTCACGCAGGGACGCACCTGCCTGGGTCGCGTCGAGCGCTTGCAAGGTGCGCAGTTCCAGCAATGCGGCGGGTGCCGGCCGGGACCGAACCGCGACCGTAGGCGAAGCTTCGGCAACCACCGCCAGCTTGTCCCACTCGGCCGCGAGCGTGCGGTAGCGCGCGCTGAGCGCGGCGCTGGCTCGGACGGCATAGACATAGGCCATGCCATCCTCCAGCCCGGGCGCCAACGCCAACCGCACGCATTTGCCGGGCCAGCGAGCTTTCAGTATCAGGCGTTTGCCGTCGTGAACCAGGTGTTTCTGGCCGGGAATGCGCCAAAACTCGAAGGCACTGGCATTGGGCGGTGGGTCGGCATCCGGGTAGAGTTGGAGCACTGCATCATGGTCAGGGAACCAGGCCGGATGCGCGTCGCGCGCATCCAGAGACGGGTCTTCCAACAGGCGAAGGCCCCAGCGGTGCGCCGCCTCCGGCCGGCGGCGACGGCACAGCCAGTCGCGCCAGTATTCGGGATGGCGGCGCAGGTACTCCCAAGCCAACGCGGGTCCGTCCAAGTCCAGAACATAGAGATACGCTGCGGTCGGATACCAAGAATCAGTGCTTCGATCGGCCATGACACAACCTTCGGTCGAACAGGAGTGTCGCCATTGACATCGAGCGCAAGAACTAATGCATCACAGCATCATTGACTGCGAAGTCTTGCCCAGATCGTCCGAATGCGACCGCCACGCAGTGCGGGAATCGCGCGCGGCACAGAACACCCTGCCGCGAGCCGCGCAGGGCATCATGTCTCTTTGGATCAAGGCCGCACCGTCTTGGCGCAAGAATGTCGATCTAGACCGCCGTCGTCTTGATTCAGACTGAGATAAATTACAATGCGCCGCATGACTTCCGTCTGGAAGGGCCGCCGTATCGACCATGAATTGGGGCTACGAGGCAAGATCAGCCGTGGGGGGAACCAGCCAGGTGCGCAGTGCGCGTCCCCTTTCTGCATCATGAGCCATGCCTACGGCGATTCGGCAGGGGCGGCTGAGAGCGGCCCCGGCAAGCATGAGCTTGATATTGCTTCCTACAGGCGGAAGCCGCCGGACTTCGGTGTGGCGAACAGCACGGGTTCCTTGCCGACTGGAAAGCCGATCACATACAGGACGTTGGCTGACATCGGGTTGCTGTCCGGGTCGGACCCCCACTTCAGCAGCACCTTGTGCTCGGCGTAGCGTAGCGAGACACCAAGCGTCTTGAGCACGTCGATGCAGGCTTGCATCGTGTTATACACCTTGCGCTTCTGCGTCTCGGTGTAGACATCGGCGCAATCCCGGTAGTTGCGGAAATCCTCCATCAGCGCGGCGAAGCGTCTATCCGCTTCGCGGCCCATGTCGATAGCCAGCTCCGACACGTCCATGGTGGAGGTCTGCGCCAACCTTGCTAACTGCTCACCGGTGCTCAGCGGGATCGCCGTGAAGGTGACGTGCTCCTGGTTGAACTGATCCTGCACCGCCTTGAGTGCGTCTTCGGATGGAATGGCGAATGGCTTGTTGAACGCTTCGGTGTCCGCGAAGTCAAAGGCGCTGGCAAGGGCGCGGCAGGTGTCGGGGCCGGCTGGCCAACCGTGCTCGACGCGCTGAATCGTTCGCACGTTGAGCCCGGCGATGACGGCCAACTGCTCCTGTGTCCAGCGCCGCGCATCGCGGAACACTGTGATGCACACTGCCAGCTCGGCGGGCGTCAGCAGGCGGCCTGGTGGCGTGTTTTCAGTGGCGTTCATTTCAGCGCTCCATCGTGCCCCGCGCTGGCCGCGCCATTGCGCATGGCATGGCCGCGCTTGGCCAGTGGCCAGAGCGCAAGCGCGAACCCAACAGCGGCCAGTCCTGCCACGTAGTGGGCCGGCGCCAAGGGGTCGTGCTGCAGCCAGAGTGTGAGGACAATCGGCGTGAGCCCGCCAAAGACTGCGTAAGACATGTTGTAGGCAAACGAGAGACCAGTGAAGCGCACCGGTGCCGGAAAGGCGCGCACTGCGACAATCGGCACGGTGGCGATGGTGCCGACGAACAGGCCCAGCAACCCGTAATGCCAGAATAGCGTGGCCGGCGTGCCGGGCAGGCTGCCATAGAAGAGGTAGGCGGTCAGGAACAGTCCGCCCCAGCCGAGCAGCATGACGGCGCGGGTGCCGATGCGGTCGCAAGCCCAGCCGACGATCACGCAGCCGATGGTCAGCGTGAGGGTGGCGAACGCATTGGTCTCGAGCGCGAGCGCGGCGGGAATGTGGTGCACCTTCTGCAGGTAGGCCGGCGTGTACAGCACCACCACGACGATGGAGGTAGACAGCACCCAGGTCAGCAGAGCGACGAACAGGCTGGCCAAGCGGTGCTCGCGCAGCACGGTGCGGATCGGCAGTTCGCGCGCCAGATGACTGCGGCTAGCCAACTCGCGGAAGACGGGGGTCTCGTGCAGAAACCGGCGCAGGTACACCGATACCAGTCCGAACACGCCGCCCAGGATGAAGGGGATGCGCCAGGCGAAATCGCTCACCTGCTCGGGTGAGTAATGGCGATTAATGGCAACGGCAACGAGCGAACCCAGCAGGATGCCGCCGGTGATGCCAGAGGTCAGCGTGCCAATGCCGAAACCGTAATGCCGGCTTGGCACGTGTTCGCCGACAAACACCCAGGCACCGGGCATCTCGCCACCGATGGCCGCGCCCTGCAACACGCGCATCGCCAGCAGCAGTAGCGGCGCGGCCACGCCAATGCTGGCGTAGGTGGGCAGCAGGCCGATCACCAGTGTGGGGGCGGCCATTAGCAGGATCGAAAGCGTGAACATGCGCTTGCGGCCAAGTCGGTCACCAAAGTGCGCGATCACGATGCCCCCGAGCGGCCGCGCCAGGTAACCGGCGGCAAAGATGCCGAACGTCTGCAGTTGCCGCAGCCACTCTGGCATGCTGGCCGGGAAGAACAGCGCACCCAGCACGGTGGCGAAGAAGACGTAGATGACAAAGTCGTAGAACTCGAGCGTACCGCCGAGGGCGGCCAAGCCTAAGGTCTTGTAGTCGCGCGTGCCCAGCCTGCGTACCGGTACGGCAGCGACGTTGCCTGATGCGTTCAGGGGATTCACATACGGTTCCTGTTGTGGATTCACGTTCAGTCCTCATCGGGTAGTGATCAAATGGACTTCGGTTAGGGCCCTCTCCTTTTGGGACAAGACCCCGGACCGTTGCTCGGGAGCCACGCTACCTCGGCATCGCCCGATGCGCCACGCCTGCATGGTAACGACGAGGCGCTGCGCACAGTTGCGTTACAAGCTCTTCAAGGAGATCTCCCTCTTTCAGCGCCGAGCTTTAATCTTCGGGGTTAGAGCTCGCCTCAGGGACAGCCTATGGCGCAACCGATGAGGCGCCGCAGCGCCTCTCGGGCCGGCCAAGCAGAGTGGGCCAGCTGGTTCGGTCAGTCGGGGATCGATCCGTCGAGCTGCGCCAGCCGGGTGTACCCCGATAGCGGCCGCGTTGGCCGGAAGTACAAATCGCGAAGAATCGGCTGTTTGAGCGGCCCAACGATGGATGACAGGTCGGACAGCTTCACATGGCCCAGTTCGGGCATGCCGATACCCGCGTCGCACAGACCATAGGCGGTGTCACCATCGACCGGATCCAGCGAGACCAAGAGCCAGGTTGCGTGCGCATCCGGCGCGAACAGCCGCACTACGGGCAGCGGATCTCTAGCCTTTCCGTTTACATACGCGTGGCCGTTTGCGAGCAATTGCGCGCGTTGTTCAGCGGTGATGAGGTTTGGATTCATGATTGGAGCCTCCGGGAAAGTCCGCTCCACGCGGAGCAAGGCAAATATTGGGTGCACGCGCCTATCTCGGGTCATCGCATCCCCAGCACGGTCTGGTGCGGAGGCAAGCTAGCGAAGGTGGCGCGCACAAAAATTGAGCACCTTTCTGGGACGACGTGATGCCGCGTCTCACTTCCACACTGATAGCCACTGCCTCCCGCACCGTCAATAGGGTACATGTACCCTAGAACAATCCGCATCATATCTGAATGATGCGGGAGTGCCAAACCTCAGCAGTCAACGCCAGAACCCAACCCTTGTCGCCCTCGGCGATGCGATTCGACGCATCCGGAAAGAACGAGGCTTGTCACAGGAACAATTGGCCCTGTCCGCCGAAATCGACGTGAGTTACCTGGGACGGGTGGAACGCGGCGACAACAACGTCGCAATTCTTAGGCTCCAGCGCATCGCCGAAGCGCTTGACGTGACGATGGCTAGGCTGATGGCCGAATCCCGATTATGAGGACCTCTTCATCTGGATCGTCGCCCGGCAAGAGTCACGGAATAGTAGGGACTCTGGGGCTGACAGACTGCTTCCATACCGCGCCGAGCTATGTCGATCTAGACTGTCTTGAATCAGACTGACATAGTCACAATGGAGCGCAGCGGCTTTGACTAGCGGCGCCTCCCGTGCTTTGGGCCATTGTAGAAACCTGGAGACCCGACCACGCACGACACTGTGTCCGCCAAAGCGCGAAAACGCGATACCAGATTTGCGGGTTCCTACACAAGCAGGGATCCAGAAACACTCGGAATCGTGCAGCCACAGAAGCACGGAAGCGGAATTGCGGTAGCCAGGCCAAGGCACGGATGCGGTCACCCTGATCTGTTGGGATCCGCAAATGCGGATTCCAACAGAAGCCGTAAGCAGCTCAATCAACCGAAAGGGCGACCAGCTTCTGGCGCCAAGGCGCCAGAAGCTGGAGGCAATCTTGAAAGAGCGCGACGCGCCGTAGGCGTGCGCGCGATGCTGCGGCTAGCAGCAACTGCGCCCCGCAGCAATGGGCGGGGCGTTTTGGGTGGCCGTCAGGCCGCCGGCTTGCTGCGCGACCAGATCAGGTTGTGCGTACCATCATCTTCCTCGATCAGCCGGGCGTAGATCGTCGCCGGGAACGAAGGATCATCGAGGGTCACGGACAGGTAAGGCCGCTCGGATTGGCTGACTTTCTTCCACGCCGCGCCGATGTCGTAGCCGCCGGCCGCCTGGATACGGAAGTCGGGAGCGTTCTCGCTGGTCTTGTCGTTGGGGATGAACTTGACCTTGACGTTGAGCGTCAGGGTGCGAACCGTGCCGGTGAAGCCGTTGTTCTGAGCGGTGAAAGTGCCGATGTTAGCCATGATGCATTCTCCTTTCGGGTTACCCAAGGTCGCGCCCATCGCGTCCTTGTTGTGATCCGATCCGCGGGGGCCGGACTGGCTGCACCGAGTGCGGCCGACATGCAGTGGAGGACCTGGAGGCGCGAACAATTTGCCGGGCGAGGAAGCCGCGCAGCGGCGGGGAAATTGTTTGGGCCGGAAGGTTGCGGCCATAAAGGCCGAGGCGCAGCCGCGCCCCCGCCAGGATGCACAACAGCTAAAGGACGCATGGGCTGACCTCCCCGAAAGGAACCGTGGCCGAGTCGGCATCCCCGCGTGACAGCTACACCGGATTGCACCTCAACGCCGGTCAGTACTCTTTCCTCAACGACGAGCGAGAAGACCCCGGCCGCAGCTTGCCGGCGATGTCATTGAGAGGTGGGCGCGAAAGCGCCATAGCGGCCGGGCGGCGTATCCGTGAACGGCGCTTCATGACGTGGTGGGCGACGATTGGCCAGCATCGAGGACGGCACGCTTTCGCACAACCTGGTGCAGCAAGCCAGAGCGTAGCCCCCAGGCGCCCACCCGTTGCGGCGGGGTGCCATTGAAACCCTGCCCGCCTCAGCGGGGCACTGATCGCCGTACCGCGCGCAAGGCACTTGCACGCTTATTGCTGTGGACGTTGAGACCGGGCGCGGCAGATCTGCCGCGCCCGGTTTTGAGCGGATGCCCCGGCGCAACGCGTCGGGGTCATACAGCGACGTCACGCGGCCAGGGCGTTGGCTGTCACTTCGCCGACGGCATCGTCCGGCGCATCCCCCGCACCTGCCGCTGCCTGCGCGCTCTCCTTCGGGTCCGTGTCGAGCCCGTTCTTGAACAGTGCAGGCATCCAACCGGTGCCTTCGGCCAGCCGTTCAGCTTCGCTGGCCATGTCGTCCTTCTTGAGCTTCGCCAGCCTGGCAGCGTGCGACGGCGCGAATTGCGCTACGGCTTCCAGAATCACGGCCTTGGAGACATGGCGGAAGTAGCCGTCTGCGGTCGGCTTCCACCATGCGGCCATGTCCAGCCCGACCGCCTGCGCCAGTTCCGCGCCAGGCTGACTCTGCGTCGCACGGGGCGTCACCACGTCCGCCGTTGCCGCGACGCATACGGCCAGCAGCCGCACCAGCTCGCCCTGCTCCATCGCCAGCAGCGCGGCGAACAGTTCGGCGCTATCCTGTGGCAGCTTCTCCTGCCATGCTTGCTGCAATTCGCGTAGCGCCACGGCAGCGGGTGACTCCGGCCAGTCCGGGGCCGGACCTTCCAGCCGGTCTTGCACGTTCAGGCGCACGCCGAGCGGCAGGCTGTCGTCATGGGCGTCAGTCTGCACAACCGTCTGCACCATGCCATGCACTAGTGCTGCCAGCGCCACTTTCGGATGCCGAGCCACTTCGATCTGCAGCGCAGCGGTACGGTGCGCGCTCAACCGCTGCGCCAACCGGTCAGACAGGCTGGCGGCAACCCTCACCGGCACGGCAGTTTCGCCCTCCGTGTCATCCGCGCCCTCGCCTCCGGCAACACCCTGACGCAGTCGCTGCAGCGTGCGCAGCGCATTGGCCTCGGCCTCGCGCAACAGTCCGCGATGCATCACCGCGTCGCCGCGGCGGTCGACGGTGACAATTGCACCGGCAACAGCACGCACGTCCGGGGCGTAGCCCTGCAAGGCATCCTCGACGGCTTGCAGTTCACCGGCCACCTGCCCGTGTCGCTGTTCCAGCGCCTCGATCTTGTGCTCGTCCACGGCGTCGTAGGCTTCCTCCAGTTCAGCGTCGATCTTGTCAAGACGGGACTGCAGCGACGCGACGCGGCGGGCCTCGCGCGCGGTCGGTTCGCGACGCTGGCGCGCGGCGTCCTGGAACGCCTGCCGCTCCGCGTAGCTCAGGTGCGGCACGGCTTCCACCCACGCCCAGCCCTCGGTGCGGACACCTTCGGCCAGCGTGTCGAGCTTGCCACGCACCAGCGCTTCCAGCAGCGCCGCATCGGTCAAGTATTTGCCGCTATCGTCGTCGGCGAACAGGTCGCGGCGGATGCCGCCACCCGCCGCCGTGTAGGCGTCCAGCCCGACGAAACGCACCAGCGGGTGCGTGGCGTCGATCTCGCGTTCTGTCAGGCGCTCGCGCAGCGCGGTTGCGCTTCGCTGCCATTCCGGCGCACCGTAGAATGCAGCTTCCTGCGCGACGTGATCGTCGGTGAGGGTCAGGGCCATCAACTGCTCCAGCGTGACACCACCTGTGCGGTAGTCGGCCATCAAGCGCGGCGACACGTTCGCCAGCCTCAAGCGGCGCTGCACCACCAAAGGAGACACGCCGAAGTCGGCTGCAATGTCCTCGATGGGACGTCCTTCCTTGACCAGCGCGGCAAACGCCTCGAACTGGTCGGCGGGGTGCATCTGCTCGCGCAGCAGGTTTTCGGCCAGGCTCACGGTGCGGGCTGACGCGTCGGGCACCAGCAGGCACGGCACCTCGTGCTCTGCGGTGAGGTGTTTCTTCTTCGCCAGCAGCTTCAACGCGGTGAGGCGACGATCACCGGCCACCACTTCATAATACTTGCCATCGGCGGCAAGGATGACGACAAGGTTTTGCAGCAAGCCGACGCGGGCAATGCTGGCGGCGAGTTCGGGGATGGACAAACGCGCGGTCGTGCGCGTGTTGCGCTTGGAACGGCGCGCCAGCAACTGCGAGAGCGGAACCAGGATCAGATTCTTGGTCGGATCGGCCACTTCCAGCGTGGTGGCGATGGCGCGATCTTCGGCTTTGGTAACGGCGTTCATCGTGGTATCTCCATGCATGACAGGAACAGCAGCGGGAGGCATGGAGGGGCCAAAATGGTGAAAGCCCCTCCGGCGCGAGGTTCAGGCTTTCAACTGGCGCATGCCCTCGGCCAGCAGCCACAGGGCGCGGTTCAGGCGGATGCCATTGTCGATACCCTGCACTGCGCGGGTGGTCTGGCGGCGGCCGTTCGCGGCGCGAGCGGACAGACCGCCTTTGATGAGGTTTTCCTGCGTGCAGTTGAACACGCTCCATAGGTCGGCGCGGCGGTCATCTACGCGACGCGGCATCAGGACTTGCGATTCTGTAATCGGCGCGGGCGTTTCCGGGTCGTCGTATTTGAGGGCCAGCGCGGCGCGGGCGAACACCGTCGATTCCCCGGCGTCCACCGTGATCGCCTGCATGGCTTCGCGGGATTCCTGCACGCGGTCGAATCCGCGCAGAACCTCGTAGGCCCCTTCGATGATCTGTCCGGCCACGTCGCCCTTGTGGGGCACCCGCACATCGGCCACGGTATCGCCGCAAACTAGGCCGTTCTGGCATACGAAGCGGAACATGCCGGCCAGCATCTGGTAGCTGCTCGTGCCATCGTGCGAGTTCAGCAGGATGATTTCGTTGGCCTCGCTCCCGTTGATCTGACTCGCGTGACGCAGCCGGATCATGTGCTTGGTGTACTCGCGGCGGTCGTCCTGCCGCACGCGTGTCTGGCACACCATGAAGGGCTGAAAACCTTCGCCGCGCAGTTTGTCCAATACCGTGACGGTGGGGATATAGCTGTACCGCGCCGAACGACTGCCGTGCGGGGCTTCCGCGAAGATGGACGGGGCTACGCTGCGGATTTGGTCGTCGGACAAGGGGTATTCCGAGCGCAGCACCGGGGAACCGGAAGCGAAGCGGGATGCGAGATGCATGGTCTTTCTCCTGACAAGGGTTAGCTGTCGAAAACCACCGAATTCCTAGATTCGAAGCCCGCCTTTCGGCTTTTCCGGTGGGGTCGGCGCGGAGACCTGGGCCGGCCTCGTTGCCACCGTCTTTCCTGAGTTCATCGCCCGCGACGGTCAGGAGCGCGCGGCTGTGTGCCGTCAAGGAGAAAAGCGCCGGGTGGGTGCGGCCCGCAGGCGTAGCCGAGGACACGGCCTGGCGCGCCTTGATGGCACACGGCCGCGGGCTACAGTCGCGGACAAGGTGATGAGCGAAGGAAGACGGCTGGACAGGCAACCGGCAACAGTTGGCGCAGACCCCACGCAAGCGAAGCGCGCAGGCCCGGTTCGCGGAACCGGGCCGAAGGCGTCAGCAATGGAGGCCCGAATGGGGCGAGACTCGCCCAGCGAGGCTCGATGCGCAGCACGACAGCGCGACCGGCCGCTCTTCGCGGCCGGCGACGCGCTCCCCTCGAGATCGAGCTACCATGTCAGCATGCAAGAGATGAACAAAACCGGCGCCGACAACCCCTTAGAGCGCATGCTCCAACGGTCCGACGCACTGCACGAGCGACTGAACGCGCTGCTTGACGACGCAGAGTTCGACGGCTCGCCTCGAGGCGAAACGACACTGAGCATGTGCTTAGTCGCGATAGAACACGCCACTGCCCTACGCGCCTTGATTACCGTGGGCTTGCCCACCTCGGCCGTGAGCCTGATGCGACTGCAGTTCGAAGCCCTGACCCGGGCGATGTGGCTGCTCTATGCGGCCAGCGACATGGCGATTGACAAGCTGCAGGCCCCGTTAACCTTGGAGAGCGAGCAGGCGGCCAAGAACTTGCCC
The DNA here is from genome assembly GCF_000611125.1 of Cupriavidus sp. SK-4. Lineage (NCBI taxonomy): Bacteria > Pseudomonadati > Pseudomonadota > Betaproteobacteria > Burkholderiales > Burkholderiaceae > Cupriavidus > Cupriavidus sp. SK-4. The sequence goes on along the minus strand of NZ_JFJW01000004.1, from coordinate 105,567 downwards.
GGCGTCAGCGAGATGATCAAACAGATCGGAATGCGGGCCGGACAAGGGGCGCCAACAGCAGCACACCAAATGCTGTCCCACTTCAAGGACGTGTCCTGGAACGCCATGAATTCGTTCGTGCATGGCGGCATTCATCCTTTGCGTCGCACCGCCGATGGTTTTCCGTTCCAACTGGTGCTACAGGTTCTGCGCAACTCGAACGGGTTGACCACGATGACCGGCATGACCCTCGCGATCCTCACCGGCGACGAGGCCATTACCAAGCCGATGAGCAAAGTTCAGTCGGAATTTGCCGATTGCCTGCCGGATCTGCTGAAATGATCGAAAGCGGTGCGCGCCGCCCCCCGGGGTGGATCAGATGGCGATGCGGCCGGCGGACCGTGCACCGGGTGCATAGACGCGCAAGCGCATTTCGGCTCGGAAGTTCAAGCCCCGCTAAATCGGCAGACTCAATTGAAACGCGAACGGTCATCAGTCCGGTCAAGCTGCCCCAACCCCGGATCAAACAGACCGAAGGCATGGTAATGGTCGATCTGGATCGTGCATCCGGCCGGCCTTGCAAGACGTCTGAGCCGGAGTTAGTTAGTTTGCTATCCCAAGCCAAAAAGCCCGACTTCAGCGGAGGACGTCATATTCACCGCTATCCCACGCGCAAGGGCACTGCTGCAAAAGGCCGTTCCGGCTCACAATAGACGACGCCTTAGCCCACCCTGCACCGCGCGCCATCCGGTGTCACCGTACGAGTACCGGGCCACCTGATCGTGCTGACCGACTCGGGCAGAGCCCCCCAAGCCTCGCATTGTCCGCACCGAACCCTGAGACACGTAGGCAGGCCGCGCCTTGCGCAGCGCGGTCCCGTAAGCGGCCAAAGAGGTCCCGCACCCGCGCNCCCCCGCGCAAAGGGCAGCCCCGTCTCGGCGGCCCGCCGCACCTTGCGCTCGAGTACATGGTCCAAAGACAGCTCCCGGACCAGGGTCTCGAACAGATCGAGACCGTCCATGCAGATCATCCGCTTGCCGCGACCAAAGGCGGCGAGCCCCTCCTCCGTAAAGCCACTGTTGCTGACAAACAGGCCGCGCGCCCACGCCGCCTTCTGATCGAGCTTGCCGTGAAAGGCATGGGGGAGGTCGCCGGCCCCCGTCGGCGCCGCCTGCCACTTGGCTTCGACTAGAAAGGTCTCGCCTTGCAGCAGAAAGCTGTCGTCGATCTGTTCGCCACGTAGTCGAAAGGGCTCCCTCGCCTCCAGGCCATAGGCGTTAAACAGGGCGCGCAACCAGCCCCCAAAGGCATAGCCACGCACCAGCGCAGGCTGCCCGGACAGCGCCACGAGGTCCTGCTTCAGGGCGAGCAACCGGGCGCGGCCGATGGTATCGTCATCGAGTTGCTTTCGCTCATCCAGTGTTACTCAAAGTCAGGCCACCAAGTCCTGAAGGAAATCCGAAAGCGCTTTCTTGGGATCGTCTTCCTCCGACACGATCATCTCGATCCCCCAATGGCTTAAGACTTCCTGAGCCACCGGGTTCGGACGATTTGTGAAAACGTAGGACTTTGGCCTTGCTGACGCAAGCGTAGAACGCCCCCACATCTCGGTCAGACGAAAGAACAGGAGGCGGATGTTGAGATCGTTTAGGCTGTAGCCGATGAAGAGAACCGAGCTGCCCAAGACGTCATTGCGTAGTTTGATGTCCAGCGGTGTATCGAAGTCCAACCGCTGAAAGTAGCTGGTCTCGTCAAGGACGATCGAGTCGTCTGCGTCGAAGTCGCCATGCAACTTGACGATCTGCCGGCGGCCATTGGTGACGGAAACAAGATCAGCCACACTGGCGATCTTGTCGTACTCCACACCAAACGCATCGTGGGCGTACTCCAGCCATCGGTCGTAGTTGGTGGTGTAGATTCGGGAGAAATTGCCCTGCGTGATCAGCCGGTGAATGTCGGACTTGGAGATGTCCGTTGTTGACTTATGCCATTCACGGTCCATCCAACTGCGTAGGGCCCCGAGCCCGCCTTTCTTCTTCTTGTAGAACTCCGCAAGAGCCAAGTGAGTGCCATAGGTAGAGAAGATCTCCGGGTCATAGCCAAGCTCTTTCGCGATGTGCGCGATTAGTGCGTCCCAATTCGGCAGACCAAGGTTGGCTGACACCCCGGCGCCCGCAAACAGCATCAGCTTGCCAGCGCGATGGGCATCAAGGAGTTCGTCTTTCATTTCGTACCCTTCGCAGATTTGAGGTGGGCGGCAAACAGGTCCAGTGCTTTGCGACGCATGGAGATGTCGTCCTTGGCCGCCCCCATCTCAGCGAAGGTCCGAGTGCTGCCATCCGGGACGAAGACGCAGTCCCATTGGAAGTCAGGGGGACCGGCAGGTTTGCGAGGTACAGTCCCGTCGATCGCACCCTCAAATATATGGATTTCTCGCCCGTCGCAGTACCCGAGGATCGTCTTGGCAGTGACCTTGGCGTCGCCAAGTCCTGCAACTAGATCGGCGAAGCGATTCGCCTGCAGCCTGTCCCAGAATATCTGCGTTAACCCAGCGGGAAGTCCATTGAGGCCACTTAAGTAGAGGCCAGTGTGCTCGACGAATAACGGGCGACCAATGGCCTGGAAAGCCTTGGCCAGCTTGTCCCGCACCAAACTATCGACATCTTCTGTCTGGAGTTCCTCGATTTTCCTCGACACCGGCACGACCTCTACGCCTACGGGTGTAAGGATACGCTGCACCTCGGTGATCTTGTGCGTGTTGCCTGACATGAATCGGATTTTCAAATTAGATCCTTCATGAATGAGTAGCGTTTCGCTACCTCGTACTGCTGTCGCATGTCATTAATCGACAGGCCTTCGGCCATTGCGGCAGCTTGGTCGTCGGCAAGCCCGCGCTGGTGGATTCCGGGGTTATCCGAGCAAATGACAAACGGCACCCCATATCGCCGGAACTGTTGAAGTGGGTGGGCCTCGTTCGCAGGAACTGCGCCGGTGAGCCGATTGCTAATCGGGCACACCTCCACGCATATACCCAAGGACGAAAGAAGCTCCAGCAGTTCCGGGTCCTGGCCAGCCGCTGTCCCGTGGCCAATGCGATCTGCGCCGAATAGTTCCACGGCAGATCGGACGTTCTCCACGCGACCCGTTTCACCGGCATGGATCGTAATCCCAAGCCCAAACCTGTCCTTGGCTTTCCGAAAGAGCGACGGCAGTTCTGTCGGGTACGCCATTTCTTCGTCCCCCGCCAGGTCAAGCCCAATCACGTCCTTCGGCTCACCAAGGTCTTCATAGGCCTGTAAGAGCGCGGATAAGCTGACCGCGCTGTAGTCGCCGCGCGTTACCGTGAGAATCAGGCCGCGACGGATACCGTGGCGCTGCGCTGCTTCCCCGGTCGATTCAATCAGGTTCTCGAGCGCTTTTGCTGGCGAACACTTCTGAAGTGCTGCCAGGTACAAAACACTGCTTCTGAGTTCGACGAAGCGCACGTTGTTTCCCGCCAGGCCCGCCGCGACCGCGAGGGTGATGCGATCGAGGTTCTGGCGCTTCCTTGGAAAAAGTCGCAGGACTTGCCAAGGCCTGAGGTATTCGGCGAGCGACCGGCGAGGTGTTGACCGAACTAGGTCTCGCTCGATTTCGAATCCAGGCGGCAATACGACCGCTTCATCGGACAAAATCTCTCGAATCTTCGACACCGGAATCGCGCCGTTCATGTGCACATGAAGTTCACCCCGATCAGGCACACCCGGGGTCTTCCCGTTGTCGTCTTCCTCCTCGGCGACGCCGGCATCGCCCAGCATCCCTGGCAGATCAAGTTGCCGCTGATCCAATCGTTTTCCCCGTATTTACTGATCGAGCGTCCAGCGCGCTTTTGAGGGTCCTGGCGCGGCTTCAGATTTTAGCGGGTTCGCAACCCGGGGAGGCATAAGGTCATTGCTGTTCGCTCTATATCAGCTCGCGATACAGATCTAGGGGGCGTATCTCTGCGCTTCCCTCCCCTCCGGATTTTCATCGGGGGGGAATACCAGCGCAAACCCAGCGGAAGCCGACCAGCTTGCGTTGATGAACAGGGCACCCGATGTATTAGCAGCGGCACGCGGACAACTCCCGATCATGAACAAGTCGCTTCACCACCCCGCAGGCGATTCCCGGCACTTGATATGCCGGATAGCCCCGACGCGATCTTCACGATTCTTGATTGAGGCCGACGAAATGTGCCGCATTCGACATTTTCCCGTCCACACCCGAAACTTCACCGCTGAGCAGGGGCGAAACTTAGGCCACGAAAAATCCCAATTTGGGAACTTTACAACCGCCGTTGACGCCTGTATATTTGATCCCAAAATGGGAACAAACATGCGGCTACTCGGAAAAGACAAGCTTCAGGTTGCTTTGGATAAAGACGCCCAACTCTGGCTGCGGAGCTGGATTTCGGAGTTGGTGGCAGCGCATTGGAAGGATGCGGCGGATTTGCTCGCTCAGTTTCCGCTTGCAATGGCGACAGGGCCGGACACATTCATTTTTCGCGTGGGGGCAGCCGTGTGGAACATCGAACTTGCAGTGCATTTCCCGCAGGAGATCGCCCTGGTGGTAAGCATGGAACAGGCAGCATCATGAGCGAAGTAAAGGTTATTAAATCTGACGAACAGTATCGAGACTATCTGGAGCAGTTGCATTTGCTGATGAGGCAGCATCCGGAGCGTGGAAGTGCCGATGCGGAGCGGCTGGAGCTGCTAGCGGTGTTGATTGATGACTACGAATCGCACCGCTACCCGGTGGAAGCGCCGGATCCGGTTGACGCGATTTTGTTTCGGATGCAAGAGCGTGGGCTGAAGCAGTCCGACCTGGTGCCGTATTTTGGAACGCGAAGCCGTGTTTCCGAAGTTCTTGGGAGGAAGCGGCCGCTCACAGTGCCGATGATTCGCGCGCTGTCTATCGGGCTCGGCATTTCCGCCGACACATTGATCGGCCTCGCGTCGGCCAACGAAGAGAAATCTGAGGATTCTGTGGATTGGTCGAAATTTCCTGTAACGGAAATGGTCGCTCGCGGCTGGCTGGCAAAGTTGTCCTCGAAGGCAACGAAGAGCGCGGATGAACTGGTCAAGAACTTCATTGCGGACGTCGGCCTTCAGATTGGCGCGACCGCTTTCCGCAGAACAATAGGTGGACATGCGTATTCTCCGACGACCAAGTATGCATTGCACGCATGGCTGGCACGCGTCATCCAGAAAGCGCGAGCCGCGAAGAATCCGGAGCGCTCCTTTCAGCCCGAGGTATTTTCGACAGAGTTTCTTCGCGAACTCGCGCAGTTGAGCTGGTTCGAGCAGGGGCCATTACTGGCCGTGGAGTTTCTGGAGAAACACGGAATCGTCGTGGTGATGGAGCCGCAACTGAAAGGCACCGCGCTCGATGGTGCCGCGCTGAAAGATTGTGACGGAACGCCGATCGTTGCATTGACGCTCCGCCAGGATCGCTTGGACAACTTCTGGTTCACGCTTCTGCACGAGGTTGTTCACCTGTGGAAGCACGTTGGCCAGGACGAAACGTTCCTCGATGACTTGGACGCTTCGAGCGAGGATCGGCGAGAAGTTGAGGCTAATAGATTGGCCCGTGAAGCCTTCATTCCGCGCGTGACGTGGAAAAGAAGTGATGCCTTCATGGCGCCGAGCAAGGAAAACATTGACTCACTCGCTCGGGAATTGAAGATCAGTCCGGCAGTGATCGCGGGCCGGCTGCGGCGTGAGCTCAATAACTTCCAGCTCTTCAATGACGTGGTCGGATACGACCAGGTTAAACGGCTATTCGCGAATCGATTGGGTCAAGGAGTATAAAATTGCTTACTTACGTGCCTATCCTCCGTGCTAAAGACGGCGAGTTCGATGCCCTGCGCCATATGCACGATCGCGTTGCCCGATCGGTAATGCCGCTGCTCGATGTCCAGAAGCAGCCGACGCAAACGTCCAAAGCCCCGAAGTCTTCCAAAACCCCAAAGTCGCTTCAGGATTATTTGAGCGACGTGGCGAGCAAGCTCGCCGATGCGCAGAATGACCGTCCGCTGTTCGTCGACATGTTCAATTTCGGCCCAGCCGACAAAGTCGAGAGCGGGGAGCATGTGTACACCTACTTCTGCGGGGAATTGCATGCTCATGGCATGAACTTTCACGCCGTTGTGGGGGTGGACCGCTGGTCGAACATAGAGTACCGGGCTGCGATCGGCCACGTGCTGGCCATGAACGGCGGTAAGGCTCTGTTGCGCCTCGAAACCGAAGACCTTGAGGACATGTCCGATCCTACGATGTTTGACGACATGCTCGGCGACGTGCTCGACCAGTGTGGATTGATCGCGCGAAATCTTCCTGTGCTGATTGATCTGGGCGATATCCGGAACCGTCCCATCGCGGACTTGCTGCCGGATGTGTCGGCCGCGCTCGAGTTCCTTCGCGCGCGAGGTTTTATCCAGGTCGTCATCGCGGGCTCATCGATGCCGACGAGTATCAACGAGGCTGTAAAAAAGCATAATTCCGCAGCTTTCTTACAGCGGGGCGAGATGATCCTGTGGAAGACGTTGCTCGCTTCCACTCCGGGCGTGCGGGTTGTGTTCGGCGACTACGGTGTGCGTAGCCCGAGATCGAGTGACGCCATGTCGCCTGACACCAACGGGAAGATCCGATATACGGTTGGAAATGAGTTCCTGATCGTTCGGGGCCACTCAATGCGGATCGGCCCCAAGGGCGGACAGATGTGGGGATTGGCAGATTACGTCGTGAAATCGCCGCAATACGCTAAGGAAGGGTTTAGCTGGGGCGACGAGATGATTAAAAGGTGCAGCGAGCACAAGATCAAAGGCAACTCCACCCAATGGATCGCCTTCGACACCAGCCACCATCTGGCAGCGATTGTTGCCGAGACTTACGAATATGCTCGGACGACGGGCGGCATTAGCGCATTGAACCAGCCGGTTTAACAGGGACGCGAGGCAAGAGCACCCGTGCAGATCCCGCCGCACGAATGGCCGCTCCACCTCGCCAAGAGTCGTCGATCTTTCGGCGCTCCGGCGGGCCGCTTTGGGTCGCGAGCGGCCGTCGCCCCCAATAGGCGGAAGGGAGCGATTTTCAACCAAACGGCCGTTCGAACTGATGCAATTGAATGCATGGGGCACACCAATGTCCGTTCAGGGGCGAGGAACCGTTGGCCTGGACGGGCACCGCTGTGGAAGCGTACAGGAATCAAAGCGATCTTACGCCTGGATTCGCTGCAGCAAGTTGTGCCGATCGCCCACGATAGCCACCATGGCAAGCAACAACTCTCGCCATGGACATCTGACGATGCGCAATAACTCGGAACATGCTTCGCCCGCCTTGCTTCGCCTGCCTCTGCCCAAGACCGAGGGCTATGCCGATGTGCCCCAATTTCTGACGAAGACTCCCCTCCCCTTTCGACGCACCATCCGTCGCTATGAGTTGCACCGGATCGTTCCCCTAGCCGAGACCACGATTTATGAGATGGAACAGCGCGGCGAATTCCCGCGACGCTTCCGGCTTACCGCCCGCTGCGTCGTCTGGGATCTAGAGGAGGTCGAAGCCTGGGTCGAGGCACGCAAACAGGCCTCGCGCGCCAATCGCGAGAATAAGGCTTCCGGCCCGGACGTCCGGCAGCGGAAAAGCCGTCCGGTCCAAGCCGCCAGCGCCGCACGCTGACCTTCATCTCTCCCTCAGCCTGCGCGCCCCGCGATCCGCGCTAGCGCCTGCTCCAACTGCAAGCGATCGGCCTGCCGCTTCACCTCCGAGCGCTGAGCCAGGTTGTACAGCTTGCGTCGTACACCCGGGAGGTCCAGCGCATGATGCAGGTCGATCAACCCGAAATCCGGCTGCTCGGCCTCTACCGAAAGCAGGAACGCCTGGGAAGGTTCGTCCAGCCAAGCCGCGACCTGCTCCAGCAATCGCGCGCGGCTCTGCAGCAACTGCTCCACGCTCACCGGCTCGGACGTCATGCCGCGGAAGTGCGCGTTGAACGTCGCCTCGAAGTCTGCAGGCTCTCTGGGCGCCAGCATCTCCCACGCCGGCTTGGGACTGCAGGTCAGATAGACGAGGAAGGTCCGCCAGAGCGTCCCGTCGGCCCGCTCGTCTTCGAGCAGCAGGCTGACATCGAACAGGTCGCGAGGATGCTGGCGTGACAACGCAGCAGCCAGCTTGCCTGCATAGAGGTCGGCAAAATCGAGCACCTGCACGGAAGCGAATCCGAACGCCTCCTCCACTTTGGGCCTGACTACCATCTCCCGTACCGGATGGACGGTGCCACGCATCACCGGGGTGGTCTCGATCTGCACGCGCGCCCGGTCACGGCTGACCACCAGCCGCGTCGCCACGCGGCCGCCCTCGCCCGCTGACAACTGCACCTGCAGTTGCCACGGCCGCGCGCGTAGCACGCCGGCCAATTGCGCCATTGCCGCCTCGATCTGGGCCGCATCGACGGCATAGTCCTGCATCGGCAACCAGGCCAAGTCGATATCCACGGACAACCGCGGCAGATCATGCTCGAACAGATTGATCGCCGTGCCGCCCTTGAGCGCGAAGCGCGGCTCCTGTGCCAGCACCGGCAGGATGTCGACCAGCAATTGCACCCGGTCGGTGTAGCGCCTGTCCCATTGATCAAGCCAGGTGTTCATCCAGGTCTCCAGGCAAGGTGATCTGATAGGTCGGGTGCAACCGGCCGCCGGGCACCAGCGCGCGCTTGCCCCTGCCCAGATCGACACCTTGGAGCGGCACATGCGACAGCCACGCATGCCGATGCCGTTCGGCCAGGGCCAGGAACAGACGCTTGGCCTTGATGCTGCGGCAATGGCGCAGCAGCATGCCGACCCGTTGCGGTCGCAGCGTGGTCATTGCCTGCATCAAGGCATCGACCTCATAGACCAACGCCGCATCCGTCACGCCATCACACAACTCCAGCATGGCCCGTTCCGGGGTGGAGCAAGCCAGCGCATCCGTCCCGGCGTTGGTCTCATGCCATGCCAATCCCTGATCGAGCAACACGTTCTCCGGCATTTCGGGCGTGAAGCGCAATGCAGGCAGGTCGAATGGCCCCTTGCCTCGCAATTCGAAGCGCTCGCTCAACGGCAGCTTGCTCACCCACCCTGGAAGCCGGTCTGGCCCATAGAGCGTGACCGTCCCGGCTTCGCCCAGGCGCAGGTAGTGCTCGTGCCCCTGTAAGGTGAGCGCGAAACGCCCCCCGACATGCAGCGACAATGCCTCGCCGACCTGGAGGCTGCGGACCGCGCCCTCCCATTGCAAGCGTCCGCCCGCCCTCAAATACACGCCACGCGTCGGCGACACCAGCCAGCCACTGTCCACGTAGCGTGCGACGAGGCTGTTGGAATAGCCCTGTGCCCGCAGCCACCGGCTGGAAACCAGGGTGGTGTCGCCCAGTTGGGTCAGGAGGCGGTTTAGCTTTCCAGTATTTTGATCACTCATGGTGCTCAAAATACACCATTTATAAACCTCGGCCAACCTACTTTGGTTTAAAAAATCGAAAATTCGTTCACTCAAAGTGCTGTTTTTTCCACGATCATGAACCGCTGGCAAGCGATCTGCGGCACGCCCGAGTATCAGAGCCATAGGGACACCTTCACAACGTCGCGCTCAGCACCAGCACCGACACGTTTTCGGGCATCAGCGTCGGCACGTGCGTCCGGCCATCGATCCAGGCATCGACCATGTCGGCCCACTCCTGCAGCATGTGACGCCGCTGGTCTGCGTACTCGGCCTTGTTGTAGACGGAGCGCGAGGAACGTCCCTCCTCATGCGCCAGGCACTTCTCGATCCAGTCGCGGTTGAAGCCGACCTCATTCAACAGCGTCGAGCCGGTACGGCGCAAGTCGTGGACGGTGAACGGCTCCAGCGGCAATCCGGCGGCCTTGGCCCGCTCGGCCACGATTTGTGTAACCCGATTCAAGGTTGCCTTCGACATGCAGCGGTCGGCGTCGTAGCGCGACGGCAAGACGAATTTGGAACCGGCTGCGCAGGTATGCAGCGCCACGAAGATGTCGAGCGCCTGGCGTGAGAGGTAGACGACGTGCGAGTTGCGCCCCTTCATCCGCTGCTTCGGAATCGTCCAAATCGCATTCTCGAAATCGACTTCGTTCCAGGTCGCCTCGATCAGCTCACTCTTGCGCACCAACGTCAGCAGGACCAGGCGCAGCGCCAGCCGGATGGTCGGATAGGTGGCGACCGACTCCACCTGCCGCGCCCTCAACCGGATCTCCAGCGGCGACAAGGCACGATCCTTCGGCACGAACGTCGCGATCGAGGCTGCACCCACGTCGTCAGCCGGGTTGTCCACCTTCTCGCCGTGCAGGATAGCGAAGGCATAGACCTGTTTCACGATGTCGCGGACATGCACCGCGGTGGCGGGCGCACCGCGCGCCTTCACCTTGTTGCACAAGGCACGCAGGTCATCAGCGGTGATTTCATTGAGCAGCCGGTTCTGGAAGGCCGCGAGGATGTCCCGATCGACGATGCTCTTGCGCATCGCCCGTGTGCTGTCGGCCATCCGGGCGTCGGCGAGCCACCGGGCGGTCATGTCGCCGAAGCTCTTGGCAGCCGTCAACCGGCGTTTCTCGCGCTGCTTCTCCTGCGCCGGGGACTTGCCCTGGGTGACGGCCTTCTTGGCGTCGAGCAGCCTTTCGCGGGCAAGGGCCAGCGAGATACCGGCCGGCCCATAGCGGCCGATGGTCAGCGTTTCCCGCCGCCCGTTGAGACGGTAATCGTAGCGGAAGGTGACGGTACCGGTGGGCGATACCGTCACGTACATGCCGTCGCGGTCAAAAGCCTTATAAGTCTTGGACTTAGGCTTGAGATTCCGCAGTGCGGTGTCGGTAAGCATCGAGGTTTTTCCTCCTGTTCATGACGGCTCTTACCGTCAGGGGTCAGGAGACCTGCTGATGCCCGGAAAGCCGCATAAAACAAGCTTTCCTCAGGAGACTTTTACCGTCAAAGACCGATTTGGTCCAGATAGTAAACGGGAGGATCTAAATCCGGCCTCCAAGTTCTACCGCCATTTCTACCGCCAACTTGTTCCGCTGGCCGGCGATAGTCACCGATAGGTGCCGCAACGTATTTCGTTAAAAATCAACACGTTACAACGATTTTTCGATAGCTGGCGATAGCCCCCGAAAGACGTCTTTTTACTCCCACTCGATCGTCGCCGGCGGTTTCCCCGACACGTCATACACAACCCGGTTCAGGCCACGTACTTCGTTAATGATCCGGTTCGAGCAGCGGCCCAGCAGCGCATACGGCAGGTGTGCCCAGTGCGCGGTCATGAAGTCGGTGGTCTGCACCGCGCGCAGCGCGACGACGTAGTCGTAGGTGCGGCCGTCGCCCATCACGCCCACGGACTTGACCGGCAGGAACACGGCGAAGGCCTGGCTGGTCAGGTCGTACCAGCTCTTGCCGACCTGGTCCGGCTCGCACAGGCCCGCGGCGGCGTCCTGTTCGGTGGCGATGGTCTTGCGCAGTTCTTCGATGAAGATGGCATCGGCGCGGCGCAGCAGGTCGGCGTAGTCGCGCTTGACCTCGCCCAGGATGCGCACGCCCAGGCCCGGGCCCGGGAACGGGTGGCGGTAGACCATTTCCGGCGGCAGGCCCAGGGCCACGCCCAGCTCGCGCACTTCGTCCTTGAACAGGTCGCGCAGCGGCTCCAGCAGCTTCAGGCCCAGCGTCTCCGGCAGGCCGCCGACGTTGTGGTGGCTCTTGATGGTGGTGGCCTTCTTGGTCTTGGTGCCGCCCGACTCCACCACGTCCGGATAGATCGTGCCCTGCGCCAGCCATTTGGCGTTGCTCAGCTTCTTGGCCTCGGCCTGGAACACTTCGACGAACTCGCGGCCGATGATCTTGCGCTTCTGCTCGGGATCGGTCACGCCGGCCAGGTGGCCGAGGAACTGTTCGGAGGCGTCGATATGCACGACCTTGGCGTGCAGGCGGCCGGCGAACATGTCCATCACCATCTTGCCTTCGTCCAGGCGCAGCAGGCCGTGGTCGACGAACACGCAGGTGAGCTGATCGCCGATGGCGCGGTGGATCAGCGCCGCGGCCACCGACGAGTCGACTCCGCCGGACAGGCCCAGGATGACTTCTTCATCGCCGACCTGTTCGCGGATCTTGGCAACGGCTTCCGCGATATGGTCGTGCATGACCCAGTCAGGCTTGCAGCCGGCGATGCCGAGCACGAAGCGCTCCAGCATCTGGCGGCCTTTGGCGGTATGGGTGACCTCGGGGTGGAACTGCACCGCGTAGTAGCCGCGCGCCTCGTCGGCCATGCCGGCGATCGGGCAGCTGGGGGTAGAGGCCATCAGCTTGAAGCCCGGCGGCAGGCCAGCAACCTTGTCGCCGTGGCTCATCCAGACCTTGAGCATGCCATGGCCTTCCGGCGTGCGGAAATCCTCGATGTCCTTGAGCAGGTTGGTGTGGCCATGGGCGCGCACCTCGGCATAGCCGAATTCGCGGTGGTCGCTCCATTCGACCTTGCCGCCCAGCTGCACGGCCATGGTCTGCATGCCATAGCAGATGCCCAGCACGGGCACGCCCAGGTCCCACACGGCCTGCGGCGCGCGCAGCTGGTGGTCTTCATAGGTGCTGGCATGGCTGCCCGACAGGATGATGGCCTTGGGGGCGAACTCGCGGACGAAGTCGTCGGAGACGTCGTTCGGGTGGATCTCGCAATAGACGTGCGCCTCGCGGACGCGGCGGGCGATCAGCTGCGTGACCTGCGAGCCGAAATCAAGAATGAGGATTTTGTCGTGCATGATGGGCCGATGGCGTGTCTTCCGGGATGGGCTCGGTCACGACTTCCGTGCCGGGGCCATATCCCGGCGGCGGCGTGATGACCGGCTCGCGCCGGTATTCTGGGGTATTCGTTGGGCGCGCCGCGGGGGCGACGCCGGGTTCCTTGCGGACTTCCTTCTTTTGTTCCTGTTCCTGCAGTGCGCGCTCGGCCTTCAGTTGCCTTTCGCGGTTGCGCACGCGCCTGGAAGCGGGAATTTGCACCAGCGCAAAAAACGCCAGCACCACTGCCATCACCGGCAGCCAGTTCTTGCCCGCGCCGACCAGCGGCAGTTCCATGAACACCATCCAGGCAATGATCAGCACTGCGCTGGCCAGGTTCACATAGCCGGCCGTGCGCGCCACTGGCACTGTCAGCTGGCCGTTGAATGTTGCCTGCCACAGCAGCGCGGCCAGGCCGACCAGCGCCACGCCCAGCAGCTGCCCGAATAGGGCGGGTTGCGGCTGCGGCAACTGCAACGCCGCATACAGCGTGGTGAACGGGGACATCAACAGCAGGATGCCCAGCAGAAAATCCACCAGGGCATCGAAAAACAGCACGGCTCGCAGCAATACCTTCATTGGCGCTCCTCGTCATGGGCCCGGCCGATGGTGCGGCCGGCCGGTGTGGCCCAGGTTCAGGCAACACCGGCGTGGCGAGCGGCCGGGCCGGATGGCATTCCGGTCAGGCGAAGGCGCCGCCCGCGGCAATGCGCCCTCGCCCCGACGATCTTGCGGCCGTGCACCGCCGCGAGGCGACGGGCGCAGCCGGTGCGCGTCAGTCGATATGGTAGTTCGGCGCTTCCTTGGTGATCTGCACGTCGTGCACGTGCGATTCACGCATGCCGGCTGCCGTGATCTGGACGAACTGGGCGCTCTCGTGCCAGTCGGCAATCGACTTGCTGCCGCAATAGCCCATCGAAGCACGCACGCCGCCGGTCAGCTGGTGGATGATCGCCATCACCGAGCCCTTGTAAGGCACGCGGCCTTCAATGCCTTCGGGGACCAGCTTGTCGACGTTGGCGGTGTTGTCTTCCTGGAAGTAGCGGTCTGCCGCGCCATCCTTCATCGCACCCACCGAACCCATGCCGCGGTAGCTCTTGAACGAACGGCCCTGGAACAGGAAGGTTTCGCCCGGCGCTTCCTCGGTACCCGAGAACATGCCGCCCATCATCACGGTGTGGGCGCCGGCCGCCAGGGCCTTGGCCACATCGCCGGAGTAGCGCACGCCGCCGTCAGCGATCAGCGGCACGCCGGTGCCCTTGAGGGCCTCGGCCACGTTGGAAACCGCCGTGATCTGGGGCACGCCCACGCCGGCAACGATACGCGTGGTGCAGATTGAGCCCGGACCGATGCCGACCTTGACGCCGTCGGCGCCATGCTCGACTAGCGCACGCGCGGCATCGCCGGTGGCGATATTGCCGCCAACCACCTGCACCTGCGGGAAGTTCTGCTTGACCCAGCGGACGCGGTCCAGCACGCCCTGGCTATGGCCGTGTGCCGTGTCCACCACAATCACATCGACGCCGGCCTTGACCAGCAGTTCGACGCGCTCGTCGTTGTCCGGGCCCACGCCGACCGCGGCGCCTACGCGCAGCTGGCCGTGGTCGTCCTTGCTGGCCAGCGGATTGTCCACTGCCTTCTGGATGTCCTTCACCGTGATCAGGCCGCGCAGCTCGAAAGCCTGGTTGACCACCAGCACGCGCTCAAGGCGGTGGCGGTTCATCAGGCGCTTGGCTTCTTCCAGCGTCGCGCCTTCGGCCACGGTCACCAGCTTTTCGCGGGGCGTCATCTTGGCGCGCACCGGGGCGTCGAGCTCTTCCTCGAAACGCAGGTCGCGGTTGGTGATGATGCCGACCACGGCCTTGCCTTCCAGCACCGGGAAGCCGGAAATGCCGTGTTGCTGCGACAGCGCGATCACATCGCGGACCTTCATGTCCGGCGAAATGGTGATCGGATCACGCAGCACGCCCGACTCATAGCGCTTCACGCGCGCAACTTCGCGGGCCTGGTCGGCGGGCTTCAGGTTCTTGTGGACGATGCCGATACCGCCGGCCTGCGCCATGGAAATCGCCAGGCGGGCTTCCGTCACTGTGTCCATCGCCGCGGATACCAGCGGGATGTTCAGTTCAATGGAGCGTGTCAGGCTGGTGCGGAGGGAGACATCCCGGGGAAGGACGGCCGAATAGGCCGGGACAAGCAGCACGTCATCGAATGTGAGTGCTTTCTGGACAAGACGCATAGCAAATCCTCTAGGCGCAAAACCGAATTATACAGGAATGCGCGCTTTGCTGATGCACTGCAACGGGCTTTCCTGCGGGCTTTCCTGCAAGCGGTCTGCTATGCTCGTCGTCCTTTTATTCGGGCGAAGCGAAGCATGGGAATCGGCGTATTGTGCGGGCTGCTGGCAGGCGCCTTCTGGGGCATGGTCTTTATCGCCCCCAAGCTGCTGCCCGTGTTCTCGCCGTGGGAGCTGGCCATCGGCCGCTACCTGGCCTACGGCCTGGTCGCCTTCGTGGCCGCGCTGCCGCTGATGAAGCGCATCGCGCGCAAGCTGACCCGGGCGGACTGCGTGGCGCTGCTGCGCCAGGCCTTCACCGGCAACCTGCTCTACTACGTGCTGCTGGCCTTCGGCGTGCAGCTCTCCGGGGTGGGTCCCACCTCCCTGATCATCGGCATCCTGCCGATCTCGGTCACCATCATGGGCCGGCGCGACCACGGCGCCGTGCCGCTGTCGCGGCTGGTGTGGCCGCTGCTGGTGGTGGTGGCCGGCATCGCCTGCATCAACATCGACCTGTTCGGCGGCGGCCAGAGCGCCCACGCGGCGGCAGCCGGCGCGGCAGCCCGGCCGGTCTGGCAGAAACTTGCCGGCGTTTGCTGCGCGGCCGGCGCGCTGGTCTGCTGGACGCTCTACGCGGTCGATAACGCACGCTACCTGCAGCGCAACCCGCAATACAGCGGCAATGAATGGTCGGCGCTGTACGGGTTGTCGACCGGTGCGGTGTCGGCGGTGCTGGCCGTGATCGGCTGGCTGCTGGCGGGCGACACGCTGACCGCGGGCGACAGCGGCCGTGACTGGCAGTGGTTCTGGATGGTCAATGCCGCGGTGGCGCTGGGTGCGTCGCTGATCGGCAACAACCTGTGGAATATCGCCAGCCGGCGCCTGCCGCTGACACTGTCAGGCCAGATGATCGTGTTCGAGACGCTGTTCGCGCTGGCCTACGGCTTTGTCTTCGACCACCGCTGGCCGCGGCCGCTGGAAATCGCCGCCATTGTGTTGCTGATGGTCGGCGTGGCATGGTCGGTGCGCTTGCACGCCACCGACAAGTCTGCGTAGACTAGCGAACGATGGCGCGGGGGTCACACGCGCCACGAACAACAGCTTTACCAGGGTCAAACCGGCGCTACGCACCTGATACCAGGCGGGCGCCAAGCCATCGCCGCGGCTGTCCTGCCGCGGCATCGCCATGCGCGCAGCCGGCGGCCCAGCACGATTCAAGCCGCACCAGTTACCTCCGAGTCACTTTAAGACGCCTCGCCATGAAACGATCGTCCGCGCTGTGCCTGCTTGCCGCCGCCACTCTCGCCGTTCCCGTCCAGGCCCTTGCCTACTGGCAATGGCGCGACGCCAACGGCCGCATGGTCTACAGCGACGTGCCGCCGTCGGCGGCGGCGGCCAAGGTGCTGCGCGCCCCGGGCCGCTTTGCCGGCGAGTTCCAGCCGGTGGAGGCCGCCAATGCCACGGCGCCCGCCCCTGCTGCCCCGGCTCCGGCCAAGGCCTCGGCCAAGCCCGCCGCGGCCCCGGCACCAACGCCCGAAGAAGCCTTCCAGAAGCGCCGCGAGGCCAGCCTGAAAGCCGCCACCGAAGAGGCCCGCAAGGAAAGCGAGGCGGCCGAGCGCGAGGCCCGCTGCGCCCAGCTGCGCAGCTACGCCAACGGCCTGCAGCAAGGCATGCGCGCTGCGGTGGCGGGTCCGGACGGCTCGCTGCAGCACCTGAACAGCGACCAGCGCCAGGCCGAGATGCTCAAGACCAACGCCAGCCTCGAGAAGAACTGCAGCTGAAGCCAAAGAAAAACGGGGCGCATCGGCCCCGTTTGCATGCCTGGCAAGCCCGGCTTAACTGCTGCCGCGCAACCACTTCTGGCCTTCGCGCGTGCCGCCTGCGCGCTGCTTCTGCACCCGCTTGCGGCGTGCCTGCTTGGGATCGGCGGTCAAGGGCCGGTAAACCTCCACGCGGTCGCCTTCGCGCACCACTGTCTCCGGTGTCTTGAGCTTGCCGAAGATGCCCACCCGCATGGTCGACGGGTCCACCTCAGGACAGGCCTGCTGCAGCCCGGAGCCGACGATGGCCGCGGCAATCGTGGTGCCGGCAGGCACGTCTATCTCCTTCAGGAAGACGGTGTCGGGCCGCGCATAGCAGACCGCGATATGCACCGTCCCCGCGCCGGCGTCAGTTGGCGACATAGACCACCTCGGCCCGCTTGACGAAGGCGTCGACAAAGGTATTGGCAATCATGCTGAAGACCGGGCCGATGATTTTTTCCAGCAGCAGGCTGGAAAACTCATAGTGCAGATGGAATTCGATTTTGCAGGCGTCTTCGCGCAGTGGCGTAAAGCGCCACGCGCCGTTGAAAGTCTTGAACGGCCCGTCGGCAAAGGTCATGTCGATGCGGGTGGGGCGTTCCTGCGTATTGCGGGTGTGGAAGTACTGCTGGATCCCTTTGAAGTGGATATGGATCTTGGCGTCGAGCATGGTATCGGTCTGCTCGAACACCTCCACGCCACCGCACCATGGAAGGAACTTGGGATAGTCCTCCACGCGCGTGACCAGGTCGTACATCTGCGCGGCGGAGTAGCCGAGCAGTACGGATTTATGGACGTCTGCCATGTAGTGGGCAATCTGGCTTGCGGCCATGCCGTGCGCAACGTGCGGCAGCATGAGCCGGTACCGGGGCTGGTTTGCTAAAATGCCAATTTTAGCCGACGCTGGCGCATGGCGGCACCTCGCCATGCGGCACTGCAGCGATCCGACCGGATTTCACTCATTGTTCCCCCACCCGCACGCATGACCATCGCAGACAACAAAAAGGCCTTTTTCGACTACTTCATCGAAGAGCGATATGAGGCCGGGATCGTGCTGGAAGGCTGGGAAGTCAAGGCGATCCGCGCCAACCGCGTGCAGATCAAGGAAGGCTACGTGGTGGTGCGCGACGCCGAGATGTTCCTGATCGGCGCCCATATCAGCCCGCTGCAAAGCGCCTCCACCCACGTCAATCCCGACCCGGTGCGCACCCGCAAGCTGCTGCTCAAGGCCGACGAGATCAAGAAGCTGATCGGCAAGGTCGAGCAGCGCGGCTACACGCTGGTCCCGCTGAACCTGCACTACACGCGCGGCCGCGTCAAATGCGAGATCGGCCTGGCCAAGGGCAAGAAGCAGTTCGACAAGCGCGAGACCGAGAAACAGCGCGACTGGCAGCGCGAGAAGGCCCGCATCATGAAGGGTGACGCCAAGGACTGAGCCCCGGCGCCGCGCTGCCGCGGCGTGTCCGCCAGCCCCTTCAGGCAGCCTTCTGCTGCCCCTTCACGATCTGCAGGGCGGCCGCGATCATGCTGCTCATCTCGCCCATATTGCCCGGCACGATCAGCGTATTGCCCTGCTTGGCCAGGTTGCCGAACGCGGCCACGTATTCCTCGGCCACCTTCAGGTTGACCGCATCCATGCCACCTTCGGTGCGGATCGCATTGCCGATCTTCTGGATCGCCTGCGCGTTGGCCTCGGCCACCGCCAGGATCGCGCTCGCCTCGCCCTGCGCCGTGTTGATGGCGGCCTGCCGCTCGCCCTCTGACTTCTGGATCGCCGCCTCGCGCGCGCCCGTGGCCAAGTTGATCTGCTCCTGGCGCTTGCCCTCCGACGCGGCGATCAGCGCGCGCTTTTCACGCTCGGCGGTGATCTGCGCCTGCATCGCGTGCAGGATCTCCTTGGGCGGGGTCAGGTCCTTGATCTCGTAGCGCAGCACCTTGACGCCCCAGTTGGCGGCAGCCTCATCCAGCGCGTTGACCACGCTGTGGTTGATGAACTCGCGCTCCTCGAAGGTCTTGTCGAGCTCCAGCTTGCCGATCACCGAGCGCAGCGTGGTCTGCGACAGCTGCGTGATCGCCACCACGAAATTGCTCGATCCATACGATGCCTTCATCGGGTCCGTGACCTGGAAGTACAGCACGCCATCGACCTGCAGCTGGGTGTTGTCCTTGGTGATGCAGACCTGGCTGGGCACGTCCAGCGGGATTTCCTTGAGCACGTGCTTGTAGGCGACGCGGTCGACGAACGGCACCACGATCGACAGCCCCGGCGTCAGCGTCGCATGGTAGCGGCCCAGGCGCTCAAGCACCCAGGCATGCTGCTGCGGCACGATCTTGATGCCCTTGGCAATCAGCACGATAACGGCAATGAGGATGATCAGCGGCAACAAACCAAGCTGAAATGCGAGCATGTAACGACCCTCCAGACAGAAGACAGCAGTACGGAGCCGCCAGGCGGCGGCAGGCGGATCGCAGCGCAACAATTGCCGCGCTGCGCAATAAGACAGGGCTTCAGCGGGGAGACACGACCAGGGTGCTGCCGCGCACCGCGACGATGCGGTGGCGGCCTGGTGCAGCGGCACAATCGGGCGCCAGCTCCACGGTCCAGTCGGCGCCGCGGTATGGCACGCGGGCGCGCCCGTTGGCGTCCCAGCCGGGCACGTCGAGCTCCTGGCCGATATCGATATTGACGTTGGGATCGGCAGCGGCGTTGCCGCGCCGCAGCTTGCCAAAGCGGGTGCGGCGCAGGCCGGCGATCAGCACCGCCGCGACCAGCGCTGCCACCAGCGTCTGCGCGGCCGGCGACAACCCCAGCAGGGCCCCCACTCCGCCCGCGGCCAGCCCCACAGCCACCATCAGCAGATAAAAGGTGCCGGTGTTCAGCTCGATGATCACCAGCGCGACCGCTGCCACGAACCAGATGTAGTACGCCATCCAAGCTCCCGTTCGTCCAGATACATCCCGAAAAGTAAAAACCCCGCAGCGCCTTTCAGCGTCTGCGGGGCAGTAGCAACACCTGACGCAGGGCCGGTGCCTGCCGGCTGCCAGAAGGCGCCGGCAATATCGTTATTGTGACGTCAAATGCTTCAGGAAGCCAGCTTTTGCCAGGTTTCGACCACCGAGTCCGGATTC
The DNA here is from genome assembly GCF_000611125.1 of Cupriavidus sp. SK-4. Lineage (NCBI taxonomy): Bacteria > Pseudomonadati > Pseudomonadota > Betaproteobacteria > Burkholderiales > Burkholderiaceae > Cupriavidus > Cupriavidus sp. SK-4. Next base: position 85,561 of record NZ_JFJW01000004.1, on the reverse strand, counting down.
AGCGAGATCGACTTGATGCCTTCCTTGGTCAGCCACTCGGCAAAGTCCGGATGGTCCGAAGGGCCCTGGCCGCAGATGCCGACATACTTGTCCAGGCGGATGCACGCCTCGATGGCGCGCGACAGCATGAACCGCACTGCCGGATCGCGTTCGTCGAAGTCCTTGGCCAGCAGCTCCATGCCGGAGTCGCGGTCCAGGCCCAGCGTCAGCTGGGTCAGGTCGTTCGAGCCGATCGAGAAGCCGTCGAAGTACTGCAGGAACTCTTCGGCCAGGATCGCGTTGGACGGCACTTCGCACATCATGATGATGCGCAGGCCGTTCTCGCCGCGCTTCAGGCCATGCTTGGCCAGCAGTTCGATGACCTTCTCGGCCTGGCCGAGCGTACGCACGAACGGCACCATGATCTCGACGTTGGTCAGGCCCATTTCATCGCGCACGCGCTTCATGGCCTTGCATTCCATCTCGAAGGCTTCGGCGAAGTCGTCGGCGATATAGCGCGAGGCGCCGCGGAAGCCCAGCATCGGGTTTTCCTCGTCCGGCTCGTAGCGCGAACCGCCGATCAGCTTCTTGTACTCGTTGGACTTGAAGTCCGACAGGCGCACGATCACGGGCTTCGGGTAGAAGGCCGCGCCGATGGTGGCGATGCCCTCGGCCAGCTTGTCGACGTAGAACGCGCGCGGGCTGGCATGGCCGCGGGCCACGCTTTCCACGGCCTTCTTCAGGTCGGCATCGACTTGCGGGTAGTCGAGGATGGCCTTCGGGTGAACGCCGATGTTGTTGTTGATGATGAATTCCAGGCGGGCCAGGCCGACGCCGCAGTTCGGGATCTGCGCGAAGTCGAACGCCAGCTGCGGGTTGCCCACGTTCATCATCAGCTTGACGTCGATTTCCGGCATATCGCCACGCTGGACTTCGGTCACTTCGGTTTCCAGCAGGCCGTCGTAGATGCGGCCTTCGTCGCCCTCGGCGCACGACACCGTCACCAGCGTGCCGTCCTTCAGCACGTCGGTGGCATCGGCGCAGCCGACCACGGCCGGCACACCCAGTTCACGCGCGATAATGGCCGCGTGGCAGGTACGGCCGCCACGGTTGGTGACGATGGCCGAGGCGCGCTTCATCACCGGTTCCCAGTTCGGGTCGGTCATGTCGGCCACCAGCACGTCGCCGGGCTGCACCCGTTCCATCTCGGACGGGTCGTTGATCACGCGGACCGGGCCGGTGCCGATCTTCTGGCCGATGGCGCGGCCGCTGGTCAGCACGGGAGCGGTGCCCTTGAGCTTGAAGCGCAGCTCGGCCTTGCCGGCGGACTGGCTCTTCACCGTTTCCGGGCGCGCCTGCAGGATGTAGATCTTGCCGTCCTTGCCGTCCTTGCCCCACTCGATGTCCATCGGGCGGCCATAGTGCTTCTCGATGATCATCGCGTAGCGGGACAGCTCGGTCACGTCCTCATCGGTGATCGAGTAGCGGTTGCGCAGTTCGCCCGGCACGTCGACGGTCTTCACGCGGCCGGCTTCGCCCGGCTTGGTGAACTCCATCTTGATCAGCTTGGAGCCGATCGAGCGGCGGATGATCGGGTACTTGCCAGCCTGCAGCGTCGGCTTGAAGACGTAGAACTCGTCCGGGTTGACCGCGCCCTGCACCACCGTTTCGCCCAGACCGTAGCTGGAGGTGATGAAGACCACGTCGGGGAAGCCGGATTCGGTGTCGATGGTGAACATCACGCCCGAAGCAGCCAGGTCCGAACGGACCATGCGCTGGATGCCAGCGGACAGCGCCACCACGTCATGGGCAAAGCCCTTGTGCACGCGGTAGGAAATGGCGCGGTCGTTGTACAGCGAGGCGAACACGTGCCTGATCTTGTCGAGCACGTCGTCGATGCCGCTGACGTTCAGGTAGGACTCTTGCTGGCCGGCGAACGAGGCGTCGGGCAGGTCTTCGGCGGTGGCCGACGAGCGCACCGCGAACGAGGCCTCGGCGCCTTCGCGCTCGGCCACGCGGGCGTAGAATTCACGGATTTCCTGCTCCAGGCGCGGCTGGAACGGCGCGGCGGCGACCCAGCCGCGGATCTCGGCACCGGCCTCGGCCAGGGCCTTGACGTCGTCGACGTTCAGGGTCTTCAGGCGCTGGGAAATGCGCTCGGTCAGGTTGTTGTGGGCAAGGAAGTCGCGGAAGGCGAGCGCGGTGGTGGCAAAGCCGCCGGGAACCCGCACGCCGGCTTGCGCCAGCTGGGAGATCATCTCGCCCAGCGACGAATTCTTGCCGCCGACGATTTCCACGTCAGCCATGCGCAACTGCTCGAACGGCAGCACATAGGCGCCGTTATCTGCCTGGTTAGTCATGAGAGCCTCAAAACAAAGTAGAAAACTTGTCGCGCATGTCCGGTATGTTCTTGGAGTTCTGTTCCCGGACTGATCGCTTGGCTAAGCAACCCCGAACTGGCGCTGCAGACCTGGCGCTACGGCTCTCATCGCGTAGCGCAGATTGTCGACAATTCCGGGCCCGGATTGTTCCATGGGCGGGCACCCTGCGGAATTGCTTAGCGAAAAGATCGCCGCTATTCTACCGTGCTGCGCCGCACTTTTCTGCGGAAGATTGAATCTATTTATTAATTGCGCCATCCCCATGTCCCTGCCAGAAGCGCCCGGAACGGCGACACCCGGGTCCCAGCCTGGAACGCAGCCTGAATCCCCCTCCGCTCCCGCGCCCCAGGCCAGCGAGCGCCCTGCGGTCCGCACCGTGTTCATCGTCTCGGATGGCACCGGCATCACGGCGGAGACGTTCAGCCACTCCATCCTGGCCCAGTTCGAGATGCGCTTCCGCAAGGTGCGCATGCCTTTCGTCGATACCCCGGAAAAGGCACATATCGCCGTCGGCAAGATCAATGAGGCATTCCACAACGAAGGCGTGCCGCCCATTGTCTTCACCACGCTGGTCAACCAGGAAGCGAACAAGGCACTGCGCCGCGCCAAGGCGATGATCCTGGACATGTTCCAGACCTTCATCGAGCCGCTTGAGAAAGAACTGGGGCTGAAGTCGACTCACGCCATCGGCCGCTTCCACCAGAACGCTGACACAGAGGCTTACAAAAACCGGATCGAGGCGATCAACTTCTCGCTGGCGCATGATGACGGCCAGTCACACAAGAACCTGGAAGAAGCCGATGTGATCCTGGTGGGCGTGTCGCGCAGCGGCAAAACCCCGACCAGCCTCTACCTGGCCATGCAATACGGGCTGAAGGCGGCCAATTACCCGCTGATCCCCGACGATTTCGAGCGCGGCCGGCTGCCGTCGGCGCTGTATGCGTTCAAGCCGAAGATCTTTGGCCTGTCGATCGATCCGCAGCGCCTGACGGAGATCCGCAACGAGCGCCGCCCGGGCAGCAAGTATGCAGCACTGGAAAACTGCCGCTATGAGGTCAACGAGGCCGAGGCGATGATGCGGCGCGAAGGGATCAAATGGCTCTCTTCCACGCACAAATCGATTGAAGAGATCGCGACCACGATCCTGCAGGAGATCAAGGTCGATCGCGACAACTACTAAGCAAAAAGCGGCCGTTCAGGCCGCTTTTTGCTTGCGCTGCCGGCGCAGCCTCAGGCGGCGCGCCGCTGGCGCACTGCCTCGAACAGGCAGATGGCGGTCGCCGCCGCCACATTCAGCGATTCCAGCCCGCCCGGTTGCGGGATGCCCACCTTGCGCGTGACGTGCGCCATCCAGCCGTCGCTGACCCCTGCCCCCTCGTTGCCGACCACCCAGGCCACCGGCCCGCGCAGATCGGTATCGAATACCGCGGCATCGGCGTGCGACGAAGTCGCCAGCAGCGGCACCGCGAGGCGCGGCGCCAGCGACTCAAGCGTGCAGTGCTCGACGATATTCAGGTGAAAGTTGGCACCCATGCCAGCACGCAGCGTCTTGACCGACCAGGCAAAGGCACAGCCGGTGGCAAGGAAGGCATGCTGGATGCCGGCGGCGGCGGCGCTGCGCAGGATCGACCCGACATTGCCGGCATCCTGCACCCCGTCCAGGATGATGCAGTCTTGTTCGATGCGCGCCGGCAGGTGGCCGACCGGCGTCTCGATCACCAGCATCAGGTCGATGCCATTGGCCACACCACTGATCTGCGTGAACAGTGCATCGGCCAGCACCACCACGCGCTCGGCTTCGATCAGCGCCAGCACCGGCGCCACCTCGGCGTGGTCATAGTGGCGCTCTGACACCAGGCAGGTGACGGGCTGGCCGCGTGCCGCGACGTAGGCTTGCGCCAGGTGCACGCCGTCCAGCAGCGACTGGCCGGCCTTGCGGCGCTGGTGGGTAGAGCCGGCGAGCGCCTTCAGATGCTTGAACAGCGCGTTGTCGCGCGAGGTGACGTGCTTCACGATGCGGAGATGGTCTGGGTGCCCTTCACTGCGCGGGCGTGACGGATACCGTCGCGACAGGCTCGGTGACTTCCGCGGTGGCGGGCATGGCGGTGAACATGGGCAGCCGGGCCAGCGCCTCGCGCACCGGCGCAAACGAGCGGCGGTGGTGCGGCGAGGCGCCGAACTCAGCCAGCGCAGCCAGATGCTGCGGCGTGCCATAGCCGACGTGCGAATCGAAGCCATACTGCGGATAGCGCTCGTGCAGCACCCTCAGCTCGCGGTCGCGCGCCACCTTGGCGAGGATCGACGCCGCCGAGATCGCCTTGACCAGCGCATCGCCCTGGACAATGGCTTCGACCGGGAACGGCACCTGCGGGCAACGATTGCCATCGACCTGCACCAGGTCCGGCACGATGCCACTGGCGGCCAGCCCCTGCACGGCACGCTGCATTGCCAGCATGCTGGCGTGCAGGATGTTGAGCGTATCGATCTCCTCGACCGTGGCAAAGGCGATATGCCAGCCCAGCGCGCGTTCGCAGATCTTTTCGTAGAGCTGCTCGCGCTTGGCGGCAGTCAGGATCTTGGAGTCGGCCAACCCGCGAATCGGACGCTTCGGGTCCAGTATCACCGCGGCGGCATAGACCGGCCCGGCCAGCGGGCCGCGGCCCGCTTCGTCAACGCCGCACAGGCGCTGCACTGCGGCAGCGGCCGGGGCGAGGTCGAGGCCCATTTGGGGAGAGGCGGCGTTGCGGCGCGCCATCAGACGGTCCCCCGGCTGTGCATCAGGTCGACCACCACATCGGCGGCCAGTTGCGCGGTATTGCACTTCAGCGTCTCGTGCATGCGGGTGAAATGCTCGTAGAGGAAGGCGGTGTTGCCCTCGTCGTTGAGCTGCAGCAGCGTTTCGCGGGCCAGCGCCTCGGGCGTGGCATCGTCCTGCAGCAGTTCCGGCACGACGAAGCGCCCTGAAAGGATATTAGGCAATCCCACGTACGGCAGGTAACCCTGCCGCTTCATGATCTGCGCGGTCAGCCAGGGCACCTTGTACGAGATCACCATGGGCTTCTTGTACAGCGCCGCTTCCAGCGTGGCGGTGCCGCTGGCCAGCAGCACCACGTCGGCCGCTTCCATCGCCTGGTGCGACTTGCCGTCGACGATGGTCAGGCGCAGTTCGGGATACTGCGCGTGCAACTCTTCGATAATGGCGCGCAGCGGCGCGCTCGCCGCCGGCAGCACGAACGCCAGGTTCGGGTCCATGCGCTGCATTTGCGCCATCGCCGCAAAGAAGGTGGCGCCAAGGTTGCGCACCTCGGACTGGCGGCTGCCCGGCAGCACCGCCACCACCCGATGCCCGGCGGGCAGGCCGAGCTCGGCGCGCGCACCGGCGACGTCAGGCACCATCGGGATCACATCGGCCAGCGGATGGCCCACGTAGGTCGCGGGAATGCCGGCCTTGGCGTAGATCTCCGGCTCGAACGGGAACAGGCACAGGATGTGGTCCACCGCGCGCGCGATGGTGCGGATGCGCCCGCCGCGCCAGGCCCAGATCGACGGGCTGACAAAATGTACCACCGGAATGCCGGCACGGCGCAGCGGCACTTCCAGGCCGAAATTGAAGTCCGGGGCGTCAACCCCGATAAAGCATTGCGGCGGATTGGCCAGCAGCCAGTCGCGCACCGCGCGCCGCGTGGCCAGGATCTCGCGCAGCGAGCCCAGGACCTCGACATAGCCGTTGACCGACAGTGTTTCCATCGGCCAGCGCGAGGTGAAGCCCTGCGCCATCATGCGCTTGCCGCCGATGCCGGCGTACTCGACCGTATCGCCCAGGCGGGACTGCAGCCCGCCCATCATTAACGATGCCAGCAGGTCGCCCGAGGCCTCGCCGGCCACCATGGCGATGGTGCCGCGCTGGTCCGCGGCGCTACCGTTGCCTGTGGGCAAGCCACCCCGAATTGCGGCGTCGACCATTGCGGTCCGGTCTCAGCGTACGATGCCGCGCTGGGTGGCGGCAAGGAAGTCGACAAACGCTTGCAGCGGCGCTGCGGTGCCGGCATCGGCCTGGCCCAGCAAGGCCACGATCTCGTTGCGCGCCTCGTCGAAGCTGAGGTCGGACTTGTAAAGCAGCTTGTAGGCCTGGCGCAGCGCAGCGATCTGGCCCGCGTCGAAGCCGCGGCGGCGCAGCCCCTCGACATTGACGCCGTGCGGCGTGGCCTTGTTGCCGCTCTTGTCGCTGGCGGCGATCACGAACGGCGGCACGTCCTGCACCAGCGCCGAGGCGCCGCCCAGCATCGCATGGGCGCCGATGCGCACGTACTGGTGCACGCCGCTCATGCCGCCCAGGATCGCCCAGTCGCCCACTTCAACGTGGCCGGCGATCTGCGCGTTGCTGGAAAACACGGTGTGGTTGCCGACCGTGCAGTCATGCGCGATATGCACGTAGGCCATGATCCAGTTGTCGTTGCCGAGGCTGGTCAGGCCGCGGTCCTGCACCGTGCCGGTGTGGATCGTGGTGAATTCGCGGATGGTGTTGCGGTCGCCGATCTCGAGCCGGGTCGGCTCGTTGCGGTACTTCATGTCCTGCGGCACGCCGCCGACCGATGCGTAGGGGCCGATGGTGTTGCCCTCGCCGATCGTGGTGTAACCCTCGACCGTCGTATGCGAGCCGATCCGGGTACCGCTGCCGATCCGCACATTGGCGCCAACGATGGAGAACGGGCCGACGGTCACGTCGGATGCCAGCTCTGCCTTCGGGTCAACCAGTGCGGTGGGGTGGATTTGCGTCATACGTCTGTCCTCTGGTGTGTCTGGTGAAGGATGGGCCCATGCGCGGGGCAAAGGTTCCCGTCCGGGCCGCTCGCGCCCGTCAAACGGGGCGTGGCGGACCGCCTGCGGCGTTGCCGCCGGCCGTGCTCGGCCTCACTCGGCCTGCTTCACGGTGCACATCAGCTCCGCCTCGCAGGCCACCTTGTCGTCCACCGTGGCGAACGCCTTGAACTTCCAGATGCCGCGGATATAGCGTTCGACTGTTACGTTCATGTGCAGCTGGTCGCCCGGGTACACCACCTGCTTGAAGCGGGCCCCGTCGATGCCGACAAAGTAGTACAGCGCGTCTTCCTTGCGCTCCATGTCGGCGCCGAAGGTCAGCAGGCCGGCCGACTGCGCCAGCGCTTCCAGGATCATCACGCCAGGCATCACCGGATGGCCCGGGAAATGGCCCTGGAAGAACGGCTCGTTCATGGTGACGTTCTTCAGCGTCTTGATGCGCTTCTGCGGATCGAACTCCAGCACGCGGTCGACCAGCAGCATCGGATATCGATGCGGCAGCAGCTTGAGGATCTTGCGAATGTCGATGTCGGCTGCGGTCATGATGATTTCTCTTAGTCTTGTGAGGGTTGGGACCCGGCGGCCTGGCCGCGCAGGCGGCGTTCCAGCGCCACCACCCGTTCGCGCAGCCTGGTCAGGCCGCGCACGATGGCTGCATTGCGTTCCCACTCGCCGTGCGGCAGGAACGGGAAGACGCTGGTGAAATGCCCCCCGGGCTTGGTAATGGATTTGGTGATCGAGGTGCCGCCCGACACGGTGGTGCGGTCGGCAATATTCAGGTGGCCGGAAAAATTGGCCGCCCCGCCAATCACGCAGAAGCGCCCGATGCGCGTGCTGCCCGATACCGCGGCGCAGCCTGCAATGACCGTATGGGACCCGACACGCACGTTATGCGCGATCTGGACCTGGTTGTCGATCTTGCAGCCGTCTTCGATCACGGTGTCGGCCATGGCGCCGCGGTCGATTGCCGTATTGGCGCCGACCTCAACGTCATTGCCCAGCACCGCGCGTCCCGTTTGCGGGATCTTTACGTATTCCACGCCGGTTGCGCTGATGTCCGGAGCAAAGCCAAAGCCGTCCGCGCCGATCACCACGCCGCTGTGCAGGATGGCGCGGGCGCCGACCACGCAATCGTGGTAGACAGAAACATTGGCATAGAGGAGCGAATCGTCGCCGATCTCCGCCTGCGCGCCGACATAGCCGTTGGCCAGGATGCGCACCCGCTCGCCCAGGCGCGCGCCGCGCTCGATGACCACGTTGGGGCCGATGTAGCACGAAGCCGGCACCACCGCGTCAGGCGCCACGGTCGCGCGTGGATCGATGCCGGTGCGGGTATCGGTGTTGGCCGCGCGGTCGAAACGCTGCGCCACGCGGGCAAAGCATACGTAGGGATTGCGCGCCACCAGCCAGTTGCGGCCGTCGGCCCTGCCCTCGGCGCGAACGCGCTCGAGGTCGGCAGCCGAGACAATCACGGCGCCGGCCTGCGAATCCAGCGCCTGCTGCAGGTAGAGCGGATTGGACAGGAACGAGAGCTCGCCCGGTCCGGCCTGGTCCAGGGGAGCCAGGCCGACGATCGCCAGGTCGGGGTCACCCACAACCTGCGCGCCGTTCTCGGTGGCGAGCTGACCCAGTGTGGGTGTCTGCATGGCGGTACTTCCTAAAAAAACGAAAGACGAAAGAACGTGAGAACCGGTGCGGCTTAGCGGGCGCCGGCGTTCAGTGCCTTCATCACGTCGTCGGTGATGTCAATGCGCGGGTTCACGTACACCGCTTCCTGCACGATCAGGTCGTACTTGCGCTGTTCGGCCAGCTGGCGGATCACGCGGTTGGCGCGCTCCAGCACCTGTGCCAGTTCTTCATTGCGGCGCTGGTTCAGGTCCTCGCGGAACTCGCGCTGCTTGCGCTGGAACTCGCGGTCCATGTCAGCCACTTCGCGCTGGCGGCGCTGCCGGTCGGAGTCGGCCAGTACGGCCGTGTCCTTGTCGAGCTTGTCGGCCATGCCCTTGATCTTCTGGGCCATGTCCTGCAGTTCGCGGTCGCGCTTGGAGAATTCCTGCTCCAGCTTGACCTGGGCAGCCTTGGCCGGCTGCGAGTCGCGCAGGATGCGTTCGGAGTTCACGGCGGCAATGCGCGCCTCCTGGGCCGAGGCCGGCACCGCGGCGAAGATGGCAGCCGTGGCGAGCGCGGCGGCGCCCAGGGATTTGACCAGTTTGGATGTTGTAATCATTTGAAGCAGATCCTTTATCAGAATCAGAATGCCGTGCCGATCTGGAACTGGAAGCGCTGGACCTTGTCGTTGGTGTCACGATTGAGCGGGAAGCCCATGCTGATCTTCAGCGGGCCAATCGGCGACAACCACGACATGCCGAAGCCGGTCGAGTACTTCAGCTCGCTGAAGCTCAGCGGCTGACCTTCCTGGTAGACATTACCGAAGTCAAAGAACGTGAACAGGCGCAGCGTGCGGTCCACGCCCGAGCCCGGCAGCGGGAAGATGAACTCGACGTTGCCGATCATCTTCGAGGCACCGCCCACCGGGTTGCCATTCTGGTCCTTCGGGCCGAGCGTGCTGGTCTGGTAGCCGCGCACCGAGCCGATACCACCGGCGTAGAAGTACTTGAACACCGGGAACGGCGTGTTGCCGTAGCCGTGGCCGTAAGCGACTTCGCCGTTCAGTGCCAGCGTGAAGGACTTCGAGATCGGATAGAAGTACTGCTGCTGCACGCTGGCGCGGTAGTACTGCGTATCGCCGCCCGGCAGCCCGACTTCCAGGTTGGCCTGGGTGTACGGGCCCTTGGTCGGCACCAGCGCGCTGTCGCGGCGGTCACGTGCCCAGCCGATGGTGAACGGGAAGTTGTTGATGCCGTCGCCGGAGCTCTTGCCGATCTTGTTCAGCCAGTCGGTGTACTGGGCCGGCGTGTTGACCGAGGTGTACACCTGGGTCCGTTCATAGCCGATGCCGAAGAACACCGTATCGACTTCCGAGAACGGCACGCCGAACTTGAAGCCACCGCCGGCGGACACGATCTTGTAGTCCTGGTCGCCGGTGTAGTACAGCGGGCGCGAAGTACGGTAGTAGATGTCGGTCGAGCGGCTGATGCCGTCCACCGTGAAATACGGGTCATACTGCGTCAGCGCGATGGTACGGAACGACTTGGCCGTGTTCACGTCCAGGCCCAGGCTGGTGCCGGAGCCGAACACGTTGTCCTGGCGCAGGCCGGCCTGCAGCACCAGCTTGTCGGTGGACGAGAAGCCCACACCCAGGCTGATCTGGCCGGTCGGCTTTTCAGTCACGTTGACGTTCACATCGACCTGGTCGGGCGCGCCCGGCACGTCTTCGGTGGTGATGTTGGTGTCGGTGAAGTAGCCGGTACGGTTGATACGGGCTTGCGACTGCGTGAGCTTCTCGCTGTCGAACCACGAGCTTTCCATCTGGCGCATCTCGCGGCGCACCACTTCGTCGCGGGTCTTGCTGTTGCCCACCACGTTGACGCGGCGCACGTAGACGCGGCGGCCCGGGTCGACCATCAGGGTCAGCGCGACTTCACGCTTTTCCTTGTCGATCTGTGGTTGCGGGTTGATGGTGGTGAACGCGTAGCCGTAGGTGCCCAGCAGGTCGGTGATGGCCTTGGTGCTCTGCGTCAGCTTCTCGGACGAGAAAATATCGCCCTTCTTCAACTGCAGCAGTTTTTCCATTTCCTCCTGCTTGCCGAGCAGCTCGCCCGCCAGGCGCACGTCGGACACCTTGTACTGGTCGCCTTCCTTGATGTTCAGCGTCAGGAAGATGTCCTTCTTGTCCGGCGTGATCGACACCTGGGTCGACTCGATCGCGAACTCCAGGTAGCCGCGGTTCAGGTAGAACGAGCGCAGCGCTTCCAGGTCGGCGGTCAGCTTCTGCTTGGAATACAGGTCGTTCTTGGTGTACCAGGACAGCCAGTTCGGCGTGGACAGCTGCATCTCGTCGCGCAGCGTGCCTTCCTTGAAAGCCTTGTTGCCGACGATATTGATCTGGCGGATCTTGGCGACCGGGCCTTCATCGACGTTGAACACGACCGAGACGCGGTTGCGGTCCACCGGCGTGATCGTGGTCTGCACGTCGGCGGCATAGTAGCCGCGCGCGACGTACTGGCGCTTGAGCTCCTGCTCGGCCTTGTCGATCAGTGCCTTGTCGTAGTAACGGGCTTCGGCCACGCCAACGGCACGCAGCGAACGGCGCAGCGTGTCCTTGTCGAATTCCTTGATGCCGACGAATTCGAGCTGCGAGATCGCCGGCCGCTCTTCGACCTGGACCACCAGCACGCCTTCCTCGGCGCGGATCTGCACGTCCTTGAAGAAGCCGGTATTGTAGAGGGCACGGATGGCGTCGGCGCCCTTGTCATCGGTGAAGGTTTCACCGACGCGCACCGGCAGGTAGCCAAACACGGTACCCGGCTCGACGCGTTGCAGTCCCTCAACGCGGATGTCCCTGACGACGAACGGATCGGCAGCCCAGCCCGCCGGGCTCCAGGCTGCAATAACGGCACTCGCCAGCAAGCCCAGCGAAATGCGCTTATGTCTGATCAATGTTGATCCCCTCTTTGATTCCATCCAGGATTGCGCTCCGATGCCTTATTGGACTGCGCCTGGCAAATGACGTCCCTGGCGACGGTGCCCGACGACACCACCGCCCCCTTGCCGACACACGTTTCTAGCCGTTCGCCAGAAACATTCGGCTGACGTCATTGAACAAAGCGAGCGAAGTCAGGAGCAAGATGCAGGCGATGCCAACCTTCTGCAGCATTGCCTGCCAGTGGTCTGGGACGGGCCGGCCAGTCAAAAATTCCACGCAATAATACAGCAAATGCCCCCCATCCAGAACCGGAATGGGTAACAAATTGAGTACGCCAAGGCTCACGCTGACCAGTGCCAGGAAGCTGACAAAGGCCTGCAGGCCAAGGTTTGCGGCACGCCCCGCATAGTCCGCCACGGTCAGCGGACCGCTCAGGTTCTGCAGCGAAGCCTGCCCCACCAGCATCTTGCCCAGCAGCTTGAGCGAGAGTGCGCTGGTGTCCCAGACCTGGCCGACCGCGCGCGCCAGCGCCTGGTCCGGCCGGTAGCGCACGGTTTCCATCTGCACCGCCTGGCTGAGCGCCGCGCCGAGCTTGCCCGCCGGCGCCGGGGTGGCGCCGCTCGCGTCCTTGGCGCCATCACGCGCCACGGCGGTGTCGAGCGTCACCGGCACGTCCAGGCGCTTGCCGTCGCGCTCGATGCCCAGTGTCACGGTCTGGCCGGGCTGGTTGCGCACGGCCTTGATCAGTGCGCTGGCCTGCGTGAGCGGGCTGCCCTGCCAGGCAACGATGCGGTCGTCCTTTTTTAGTCCGGCGCGCTCGGCGGCCGAGTCCGGCAGCACCTCGGTAATCGTCACCGGGCCGCCTTTGAGGTTCAGGCCCAGCGTGGCCAGCGGATCCTGTTCGGGATTGCCGCCGGTATTGGGCAGGCGCGGCAGCGTTACGTCGCGCTCGGTCCCGTCGGCGCCGCGCACGCGCAGCACGGCGCGCGCATCGCCAAAGCCCTCGGCGAATACGGCCATGCGCAGGTCATTCCAGGAGCGCACCGCTTCGGTATGGCCATTGGCGGTCAGCGACAGCACCCGGTCGCCTTCGCGCACGCCGGCCTGCGCCGCCATGGTGCCGGCCGCGGGCGCGGCCACCACCGGCACGGGCTCGCGCATGCCGCCGGCAAAGAGCGCGAAATACAGCACGATTGCCAGCGCAAAATTGGCCAGCGGGCCGGCCGCCACGATCACGAAGCGCTTGCCGACCGGCTGGCGGTTGAAAGCCCGCGGCAGGTCGGCCGGGTCGATCGGCGTGTCGCGCTCGGAGTCGATCTCGCGCTCGTCCAGCATCTTGACGTAGCCGCCCAGCGGGATCGCCGCCACCGTCCATTCAGTGCGGTCGCGGCTTTTTGAAATCCAGCGCAGCAAGGGCCGCCCGAAGCCGATCGAGAAACGCAGCACCTTCACGCCGCAGGCACGCGCGGCGAGGTAGTGCCCCATTTCGTGCACATAGATCAGCACGCACAGGGCAACGATGAAAGCGAGTACGGTTTGCATGGAGTCGGGACGTCGGTAACGATGGCTGGACTGGCGCGCCGGAACCCAGGGGATCCGGGGCCGCCGCAGCCACTATTGTCGCAGATGCGGCAAGCCGCTCCGCCGGATCAGCGGTTTGCAGCCAGGGTGGCCACGCCCGCGCGTGCCGCCTCGCGCGCCAGCGCGTCGGCTGACAGCACCGCTTCGAGTGTATTGGCAGGCCCCTGAGGTGCCGCATCAAGCACCTGCCGGACGATGCCGGCAATGTCCGTGAAGCGCACTTTACCGCCCAGGAATGCCTCGACCGCCACCTCGTTGGCCGCATTGAGGGCCGCCGGCGCCACACCGCCAGCGCGCAGTGCATCGAAGGCCAGGCCCAGGCACGGGAAGCGCACCAGGTCCGGCTTCTCGAAGTGCAAGCCTCCGGCCACTGTCAGGTCCAGCGGCGTCACGCCCGCATCGATCCGTTCCGGGTACGCCAGGCCATAGGCGATCGGCGTGCGCATGTCCGGGTTGCCCAGCTGCGCCAGCACCGAGCCATCGGTGTAGGCCACCATCGAATGCACGATGCTCTGCGGATGGATCAGTACCTCGATGCGCTCGGCGGGGGCGCCGAACAGCCAGTGCGCCTCGATGACCTCGAGGCCTTTGTTCATCATGGTGGCCGAGTCGACCGAGATCTTGCGGCCCATGACCCAGTTGGGATGGGCGCAGGCCTGGTCGGGGGAGATATCGTGCAGCGTGGCCGGGTCGCGCGTGCGGAACGGCCCGCCCGACGCGGTCAGCAACACCTTGGCGACGCCCCGGCCGTAGCGCGGATCGTCGGCCGGCAGGCACTGGAAGATGGCGTTGTGCTCGCTGTCGATCGGCAGCAAGGTGGCGCCGTGCTCGCGCACCGCATCCATGAAGATGCGGCCCGACATCACCAGCGCTTCCTTGTTGGCCAGCAGCACGCGCTTGCCGGCACGTGCTGCCGCCAGCGTCGGGCGCAGGCCTGCGGCGCCGACGATGGCGGCCATCACCGCATCGGTCTGCGCATCGGCGGCCACGGATTCCAGCGCTGCCTCGCCGTGGCTGACCTCGGTCTTCACGCCCGCATCGCGCAGCAGTGTTTCCAGTTCGCCCGCTGCCTCGGCGGTCCCCACCACGGCGCGGGCCGGGCGGAATTCGATGCACTGGTCAGCCAGCTTGCGCACCTGCCGGTGGGCGGTCAGCGCATGCACCGCATAGCGGTCGGCATGGCGCCTGACGACGTCGAGCGTGCTTTCGCCAATGGAGCCGGTGGCGCCCAGGATGGTAATGCGATGCATAGCAGACGGCTTCAGAGAAAAATCAGCATCAGGGCCGCCAGCGGGAACACCGGCAGCAAGGCGTCGATGCGGTCCAGCACGCCGCCATGGCCGGGCAGCAGCCGGCTGCTGTCCTTCTTGCCGACCTGGCGCTTGAGCAGCGATTCGAACAGGTCGCCGACCACGCTCGCGGCGACCAGCAGCGTGGTCAGCACGGCCACGTAGGCCAGGCCGCCGCGATCACCCATTGCGGAGAACCACGTCGGTGCAAAGGCATGGGTGGCGGCGAGCGCCAGGCCGATCACCAGCGCCAGCAGCCAGCCGCCGATGGCGCCTTCCCAGGACTTGCCCGGGCTGATGCCAGGCGCCAGCTTGCGCCGGCCGATGGCCTTGCCGGTGAAATATGCGCCGATATCGGCCGCCCACACCAGCACGGCCGCGGTCAGCAGCACGCCGATGCCGGCGCCGCGCAGGATCATGGTGGCATGGGCGAACGCGGGCAGCATCACCAGCCCCAGCACCGCGCCCAGGGCGGTAAACGATGGGGTCGCGGTACGCACGCCGCGCGCCAGCAGCACCACCGCGATGCCCCAGCAGACCACCGCGGCTTCGAGCAGCCAGGTGGTGGCGTGGCGCAGCGGCAGGTCATGCCAGGCAATCGCCGTGATCAGGCACGCCAGCGCATAGACGTAGGGCCACGGCCCGCGCAGCCCGATCAGGCGGCCGAATTCCCAGCCGGCCAGCAGCACGATCAAGGCCACCAGCCCGGCCAGAGCCGCGGGCGGCGCCAGGAACAGGATTGGCAGGATCAGCAGCAACAGGCACAGGGCGGTGATGACGCGGGTGAGGAGCATGCGCTGCAGTCCCGTGAGAGGTTGGAGTAGCCAGGCTCAGGCCGTACCCGATAGTCCCGGGGCGACCAGCTGTGCGCTGGTGCGGCCGAAACGGCGTTCGCGCTGGCGGTACGAGGCGAAGGCCTTGTCCAGTTCCGCGGCGTCGAAATCCGGCCAGAAAACGTCGGTGAAATACAGCTCGGAATACGCCAGCTGCCACAGCAGGAAGTTGCTGATGCGCTGTTCGCCGCCGGTGCGGATGAAGAGATCCGGCTCCGGCGCATAGGCCATCGCCAGGTGCGGCGCCAGCACCGATTCGTCGATCGAGGCCGGGTCGAGCATGGGCGAGCGCGCCAGCATCTTGCGCATGGCCTGCAGCAGGTCCCAGCGGCCGCCGTAGTTGGCGGCGATGGTCACGGTCAGGCCGGTGTTGCCGGCCGTGCGCGCCTCGGCATCGCGGATCAGCTGCTGGATGCGGGGGCTGAAGCGGTCCAGGTCGCCCACCACCCGCAGCCGGATGTTGTTGGCGTGCATCTTCACCACTTCGCGCCGCAGGGCCATCATGAACAGCCGCATCAGGAACGAGACCTCGTCCGCCGGGCGCCGCCAGTTCTCGGAACTGAAGGCGAACAGCGTCAGGAACTGCACGCCGCGGGCGGCGCTGGCTTCCACCACCGCGCGCACCGCGTCCAGCCCCCGGGTGTGCCCGGCAACGCGCGGCAGGTGCCGCTGGGTCGCCCAGCGGCCGTTGCCGTCCATGATGATGGCAACGTGGCGGGGGACGTAGGAGGTATCGGGTACGTCGAGCGTTGAACTGATGTGCTGCATGATGGCAGACGGTCGTTGACTGCCCCGGCCATGCCGGGACGGGGTCAGACCGTCATGATCTCCTTCTCTTTCTCGGCGACCATCTTGTCGATCTCGGCCACGTACTTGTCGGTCAGCTTCTGCACTTCGTCCTGGCCGCGGCGCTCGTCGTCCTCGGAGATGGTCTTGTCCTTGACCAGCTTCTTGAACTGCTCGTTGGCATCGCGGCGCAGGTTGCGCACGGCAATCTTGGCGCCCTCGGCCTCGCCCTTGACGACCTTGGTCAGCTCCTTGCGGCGCTCTTCGGTCAGTGCGGGCATCGGCACGCGGATCACTTCACCCATGGTGGCGGGGTTCAGACCCAGGTCGCAGTCGCGGATGGCCTTCTCGACCGCGCCCACCATCTTCTTTTCCCAGGGCTGGACCGTGATGGTACGCGCATCGGCCAGGCCGATTGCCGCGACCTGGCTGATGGGGACCATCGAGCCGTAGTAGTCCACCTGAACGTGGTCGAGCAGGCCGGTGTGGGCACGGCCGGTGCGGATCTTCGCCAGATCGGCCTTGAAGGCTTCGATCGACTTCTGCATTTTCTGCTCGACGCTCTTCTTTGTGTCGGCGACGCTCATTTTTACCTCCGGAAATCAGCCAACCAAGATCCCCCTGCCGGGGATCGAAAATGAATCATTCTACTCTTTGCCCGGCCGGATACCAGCGTTGCAGCGCGGCGCCCGGCGCCGGACTCACACGTGCACCAGGGTGCCCTCGTCCTCGCCCAGGATCACCCGCTTGAGCGCGCCCGGCTTGACGATCGAGAACACCTTGATCGGCAGCTTCTGGTCACGGCACAGCGCGAAGGCGGTGGCGTCCATCACCTGCAGGTTACGGGAGATGGCCTCGTCGAAGGTGATGGTGGTGTAGCGCGTGGCGCTGGGATCCTTCTTCGGGTCGGCGGTGTACACGCCGTCCACCTTGGTGGCCTTGAGCACGATCTCCGCCCCGATCTCGGAGCCGCGCAGCGCGGCGGCGGTGTCGGTGGTGAAGAACGGGTTGCCTGTGCCGGCGGCGAAGATCACCACCTTGCCCTCTTCCAGCTGGCGGATCGCGCGCGGGCGGATATAGGGCTCGACCACCTGGTCCATGCGCAGCGCGGACTGCACGCGGCCTTCGATATTGGCGTGGCGCATCGCGTCCTGCAGCGCCAGTGCGTTCATCATGGTGGCCAGCATGCCCATGTAGTCAGCGGTGGCGCGGTCCATGCCGGCGGCGCCGCCGGCGACG
The DNA here is from genome assembly GCF_000611125.1 of Cupriavidus sp. SK-4. Classification (NCBI taxonomy): domain Bacteria; kingdom Pseudomonadati; phylum Pseudomonadota; class Betaproteobacteria; order Burkholderiales; family Burkholderiaceae; genus Cupriavidus; species Cupriavidus sp. SK-4. The sequence continues at coordinate 68,109 of NZ_JFJW01000004.1, read as the reverse complement.
CCGCGGAAGATATTGCCGCCGCCGATGACCACCGCGACCTGCACGCCGAGCTTCACGATCTCGGCAATGTCGTTCACCATCGCCTCGATGGTGGAGCGGTTGATGCCGAAGGCATCCTCGCCCATCAGGGCTTCACCGGACAGTTTCAGAAGGACGCGCTTGTAGGCTGGCATGTTCACCCTCGGACAGGAGCAAATCGCTCGGTTGAGACGATCTTGAGACGTATGTTTTGGCACCGGCGGCACGGATCCTCGTGCCGCCGGCGGAAGAAAGCCGGTTTTCGGGGTGCCCCGGACTGCCGGACCACCACGGAAACTGGCTGCTGCAGTGCAACGCGGCATGCGCAGCGTCGCACTACTTATGCAGAGGGGCACCTTACGGCGCCCCTGCGGCATTATAGGCGCCCGGACCAGCCCGAACGGGCAGTCCGCGGCGCCCCGGACATCAGCCCTTCTGGGCAGCGGCCACCTGGGCGGCCACTTCAGCGGCGAAGTCGTCCTGCTTCTTCTCGATGCCTTCGCCCACCACGAACAGGGTGAAGCCCTTCACGGTCGTGTTGGCGGCCTTCAGCATCTGCTCAACCGTCTGCTTGTCGTTCTTCACGAACGGCTGGTTGAACAGCGAGACTTCCTTCAGGTACTTCTGCACCGAACCCTCGACCATCTTGGCGACGATTTCGGCCGGCTTGCCCGACTCGGCAGCCTTCTGCTCGGCAATGCTGCGCTCCTTGGCGATCAGGTCGGCGGGGACCTGCTCGGCGGACAGCGACACCGGCTTCATGGCGGCCACGTGCATGGCCACGTCCTTGGCGGCGGCTTCGTCGCCGTCGAACTCGACCATCACGCCGATGCGGGTGCCGTGCAGGTACGAAACCAGCTTGCCGCCGTTGGCGTAGCGGGCAAAGCGGCGGACCGTCAGGTTCTCGCCGATCTTGCCGATCAGGGCCGTGCGGGTGGCTTCAACGCTCACGCCGTCGATTTCCAGCGCCGACAGGGCGGCCACGTCGGCCGGGTTCTGCTTGGCGATCAGTTCGGCAACCTTGGCCGAGAACGCCAGGAAGTCGTCATTCTTGGAGACGAAATCGGTCTCGCAGTTCAGTTCGACCAGCACGCCGGTGGTGCCGTCGATGAACGATGCGACCACGCCTTCAGCGGTCACGCGCGAGGCGGCCTTGCTGGCCTTGTTGCCCAGCTTGACGCGCAGCAGCTCTTCGGCCTTGTCCAGGTCGCCGTCGGCCTCGGTCAGGGCCTTCTTGCATTCCATCATCGGCGCGTCGGTCTTCGCGCGCAGTTCTGCAACCATGCTTGCGGTAATTGCCGCCATTTGTCACTCCTTGAATGGTTCACGCCGGCTGCCGGCAGTCGCCTGCGGCACCCGGTCGGTGGGTCTACAGCACACCCGCGGCAAATACTGCCTGCGGCGGATGACAACAATTCAAATTCAAAAAAAGGGGGCGCCAGATGTGCCCCCTTTTTATTGCCCTTCTTGCCCGGTTGCCGGCGTACCCCGGCTTTCGCCTTGCGCGCAGCCCTTGGTGACGGGCGGCAAGCGTTGCTTGTCTGTCGTGCGGTGACGATGCGCGCTCGCGGGTTCCTTTCCGGCAATCAGGCGGCGGGCAATCAGCCTTCCTGCACTTCGACGAATTCGTCGTCGCCGCCGCGAGCGGCTTCAACCACTTCCTGCACCGCGTTGGCACGGCCTTCCAGGATCGCGTCGGCCACGCCGCGCACGTACAGGGCCACGGCCTTGCTCGAGTCGTCGTTGCCCGGGATCACGTAGTCGATGCCTTCCGGCGAGTGGTTGGTATCAACCACGCCGATCACCGGCACGCCCAGCTTGTTGGCTTCGGTCACGGCAATCTTGTGGTAGCCGACGTCGACCACGAAGATCGCGTCCGGCACGCCGCCCATGTCCTTGATGCCGCCGATCGACTTTTCCAGCTTCAGCATCTCGCGCTCGAACATCAGCGCTTCTTTCTTGCTCATGGTGTCCAGCGCGCCGGCTTCCTTGGCGGCTTCCATGTCCTTCAGGCGCTTGATCGAGATCTTGACCGTCTTGAAGTTGGTCAGCATGCCGCCGAGCCAGCGGGCGTCGACGTAGGGCATGCCGGCACGGCCAGCTTCTTCAGCCAGGATTTCGCGCGACTGGCGCTTGGTGCCCACGAAAAGGATGGTGCCGCGATTGGCTGCCAGCTGACGCACGTACTTCATTGCGTCCTGGAACATCGGCAACGTCTTTTCGAGGTTGATGATGTGGATCTTGTTGCGATGGCCGAAGATGAAGGGGGCCATCTTCGGGTTCCAGAAGCGGGTCTGGTGGCCGAAGTGGCAACCGGCTTCCAGCATTTCGCGCATGGTAACGGACATGTAAAACTCCAAAGGGTTAGGTCTGAAGCCCGCCCCGACATTCCTGAAAAGGAACACCCCGGATAGGCGGGCCAGCGATTTCAAGCAACAGCAGGAAATATCCTGCAAAATTCCGGCCTGGCGCGCGCAATGCTGCGGCGCAACCAAGTCAGCCCGCTATTGTAGCAACAAAAGTGCGGCCCGCTCAAGCCGCCCGGCACCCTGGCGCCCTGCGGACTCAGCCGAGGGCAGCCGCACACAGGCTGCGATCCGGTCCCGATGGTGCGATAATCCTACATTGATCTTTCGATTTCGGCGTGGCCAGTGGCCTCGCCATCACTTTTTGGCGACGCAGCATGAGCATTCACCTGAACACCGCCGAAGACATCGCCCAGATGCGCGTGGCTTGCCGCCTTGGCTCCGAGGTCCTCGACTACATCACGCCCTTCGTCCAGCCAGGTATCACCACCGGCGAAATCGACCGCCTGTGCCACGCCTACATGCGTGAAGTGCAAGGCACCGTGTCGGCGTGCCTGAACTATGCGCCCCCCGGCTATCCGCCCTTCCCCGGCGCGATCTGCACCTCGGTCAACGACGTGATCTGCCATGGCATTCCGGGCGACCGGGTGCTGAAGAACGGTGACGCGATCAACCTGGACATCACGGTCATCACCAAGGAAGGCTACTACGGCGACAACAGCCGCATGTTCATCGTCGGCGAGGGCTCGATCCTGGCCAAGCGCCTGTCGCAGGTGACCTATGAATGCATGTGGAAGGGTATCGCGCAGGTTCGCCACGGCGCCCGCCTGGGCGACATCGGCCACGCCATCCAGGTACACGCCGAAGCCGCCGGCTACAGCGTGGTGCGCGAGTACTGCGGCCACGGCATCGGCAAGAACTTCCACGAAGACCCGCAGATCCTGCACTACGGCCGCCCGGGCACCGGCGCCGAGATCAAGGCCGGCATGATCTTCACCATTGAGCCGATGATCAACGCGGGCAAGCGCGACATCCGCACCATGCCCGACCAGTGGACGGTCAAGACCCGCGACCGCAGCCTGTCGGCGCAGTGGGAGCACACCGTGCTGGTCACGGAAACCGGCTACGAGGTCCTCACGGTATCGGCCGGGAGCCCGGCACCGCCGGCCTTTATCACCGATTCCGTCGCGGCCTGAGGCCGCACCGAAGCCAGGGGCGCCTGACCAGGCGCCTTTCTTTTTCCAGCCGTGCCCACCAACCCGCTCCCCGAGCCCGCCATCTCCATGGACACCACGCCGGAACTGCTGCTTGCCGCGCGCGTGCGCGACCAGCTCAAAGCCGACAAGCAGGCGCTGTTTGCCGACTTCAACCTCAGCGCCAACGTCGGCACGCTGATCACGCGGCTGCGCCGCGCTGTCGACGCCGCGCTGGTGGAAGCCTGGCGCGGCCTGGAGATGCCCGCGGGCGCAGCGCTGGTGGCGGTGGGCGGCTATGGCCGCGGCGAGCTGCTGCCGTACTCCGACGTCGACGTGCTGCTGTTGCTGCCCGCCGAGCCCGACCACGACACCACCGGGCGCCTGGAGCGTTTTATCGGCCTGTGCTGGGACCTTGGGCTGGAGATCGGCTCTTCGGTGCGCACCGTGGACGATTGCATCCGCGAATCGCGCCAGGACGTCACCATCCAGACCTCGCTACTGGAAGCGCGGCTGCTGACCGGCAGCCGCAAGCTGTTCGAGTCGATGCGCACGCGCTACCTCGCCGACCTGGACCCGGCCGCGTTCTTCCAGGCCAAGCTGCTGGAAATGCGCCAGCGCCACGCCAAGTACCAGGACACGCCCTACTCGCTCGAGCCCAACTGCAAGGAAAGCCCGGGCGGCCTGCGCGACCTGCAGGTGATCCTGTGGATGACCAAGGCGGCGGGCCTGGGCGACAGCTGGAAAGAACTGTTCGAGCGCGGCCTGCTGACGCAGCGCGAAGCGCAAGAGCTGGCGCGCAACGAGCGCCTGCTCAAGACCATCCGCGCGCGCCTGCACCTGGTGGCCGGCCGGCGCCAGGACGTGCTGGTATTCGACCTGCAGACCGCGCTGGCGGAGTCCTTCGGCTATCGCCAGACCACCAACAAGCGCGCCAGCGAACAGCTGATGCGCCGCTACTACTGGGCGGCCAAGGCGGTCACGCAGCTCAACAGCGTGCTGCTGCTGAACATCGAGGCGATGCTGTTCCCGAGCGAGTCTCAGGTGACGCGCGTGCTCAACGAGCGCTTTGTCGAGCGCCAGGGCATGCTGGAGATCACCAGCGACGACGTCTATGAACGGGACCCGCACGCGATCCTGGAGACTTTCCTGCTGTACCAGCGCACGCCCGGCGTGAAGGGCCTGTCGCCGCGCACGCTGCGCGGGCTGTACAACGCGCGCACCGTGATGAACGCGGGCTGGCGCAACGATCCGGAAAACCGCCGCCTGTTCCTGGCCATCATGCAGGAGCCGCAGGGCATCACCCATGCGCTGCGCCTGATGAACCAGACCAGCGTGCTGGGCCGCTACCTGATCAACTTCCGGCGCATCGTCGGCCAGATGCAGCACGACCTGTTCCACGTCTACACCGTGGACCAGCACATCCTGATGGTGGTGCGCAACATGCGCCGCTTCGCCATCGTCGAGCACACCCACGAGTTTCCGTTCTGCAGCCAGCTGATGGCCAGCTTCGACAAGCCGTGGGTGCTGTGCGTGGCAGCGCTGTTCCACGACATCGCCAAGGGCCGCGGCGGCGACCACTCAAGGCTTGGCACCGTGGATGCGCGCCGCTTCTGCAAGCAGCATGGCATTGCGCGCGAAGACGCCGACCTGGTCTGCTGGCTGGTCGAGCACCACCTGACCATGAGCCACGTGGCGCAGAAGCAGGACCTGACCGATCCCGACGTGATCCACGCCTTTGCCCGCGTGGTCGGCAGCGAACGCTACCTGACCGCGCTCTACCTGCTGACCGTGGCCGACATCCGCGGCACCAGCCCCAAGGTATGGAATGCGTGGAAGGGCAAGCTGCTGGAAGACCTGTACCACATCACGCTGCGCGTGCTGGGCGGCGCGCGCGTGGATTCGCATTCGCTGTGGTCGCAGCGCAAGGAGGACACTATCTCCGAGCTGCGCCTGAAGGCCTTCGACCCGGCGCTGGGCAAGTCCCTGTGGGCGCAGCTCGACGTCGCCTTCTTCCTGCGCCACGATTCGCACGATATCGCCTGGCTCACGCGCCACCTGTATAACAAGGTGGACAGCCCCACGCCGGTGGTCAAGGCACGCGTCTCCCCCGCCGGCGAAGGCCTGCAGGTGGCGGTCTACGTCAAGGACCAGCCCGACCTGTTCGCGCGCATCTGCGGCTACTTCGAGCGCAAGGCGTTCTCGATCCAGGACGCCAAGATCCACACCACGCGCCATGGCTACGCGCTGGACACGTTCCAGGTCACCGACCCCGGCATGGCCGGCGACGGTGGCAACTACCGCGACATCATCGCGCTGGTCGAGCACGAACTGTGCGACCGGCTGCATCAGCAGGGCGCACTGCCCGAACCCACGCAGGGGCGGCTGTCGCGCCAGTCGCGCAGCTTCCCGATCAAGCCGCGCGTGGACCTGCGCCCGGACGAGCGCGGCCAGTATTACCTGCTGTCGCTGTCCGCCAACGACCGCACCGGCCTGCTGTACGCCATCGCCCGCGTACTGGCACGGCATCGCGTATCCGTCCACACGGCACGCATCAACACCCTGGGCGAACGCGTCGAAGACGTGTTCCTGGTCGACGGCAGCCGCCTGGCTGCCGACAACCGATTGCAGATTCAGCTTGAACAGGACTTGCTCGCCGCCCTCGCCATCTGAGGCGGGCGGGCAGCATCAACATATGACCGACAGCAATTCGCCGAAGCGCAAGACGCTAGGTATCAAGGCCGCCAGCGACACCGGCACGGCCGCGCGCAAGACCGGCACCCGCCCCGTGCGCGTGTCCGACCTGAACCGCAAGCGCGTGCAAGCCGTCTCCGAAGGCATCAAGCGCGCCCAGGAGCGCGCCGGCGGCAAGACCGGCGACCGTCCGGCCCAGGGCGAAGCGCAGGCCGGCGCAGCCCAGCCGCGCAAGCCTCGAGCGCCACGTCCCGCTGACGGCGAACGCCAGGCACGCCCGCGCCGTCCGGAAGGTGGCGAGGCGCGTCCGCGCCGCTTCGGCGATGACGAAAGCCGTCCCCGCCGTTATGGCGACGACCGGGGCGAGGCGCGTCCGCGCCGTTTCGAAGGCAGCGAGGCGCGCCCGCCGCGCCGCTTCGGCGACGACGACAACCGCCCGCGCCGCACGGGCGATGACCGGGGCGAGGCACGTCCGCGCCGTTTCGAGGGCGGCGATTCGCGTCCGCCGCGCCGCTTT